>CAIOJS010000454.1 GCA_903858655.1 uncultured bacterium
TCACGTCTCGACTCCGCTCGACGACCGAACACCCGACGGCAAAAGGGTCACCGAGCGGAGTCGAGGTGAAGACAATGAGAGGGTCAGCCCGACCACCGTCAGAGGCATGCCCAAATAAGCAAAAAGGAACAAGGAGAATGTGAAAGGTGATGGTATTTGAAAAAATTTAGTAACTTTGCGGTCGAATATGAAGTGGATAGTTGAAAATTATATAGAGATTGTTGCGGCGCTGTTGGGCGTGGCAGGTGTTTTTTTGACGGCAAGGCAGAACGTTTGGTGTTGGTTGTTGGGTTTGGTGAATGTGGTGTTGTCACTGTATGTGTTTTTTGTGGCGAAGTTGTATGCGGATGTGGTGTTGCAGGTTTTTTATTTGGTGATGACGTTGTATGGTTGGTATTTTTGGGTTTTTGGAGGGGAAAGGAAGAATGCGTTGGGGATTCGCGGTATTGGGAAGGGGGAGTTGGTGGTGATGTTGGTGGGCGGTTTTGTGATGTCGGGGGTGGTTGGTTATGTGTTTGCACGATGGACGGATGCGGCGTTTCCGTATTGGGATTCGCTGGTGACGGTGTGGGGCATTATAGCGACGTATTGTATGGCGCGGAAGATTATTGAGCATTGGTTGATGTGGGTGGTGATTGATTTGAATTGTACGGCGATTTATTTTTGTAAGCATTTGTATGCATTTTCGCCTTTGTATTTTATATTTACATTGTTGGCAGTTTATGGTTATTTTACATGGAAAAAGGAATGGAAAAGACAGGAAATAAGGTGATAAGGGTTGCGATTACGGGACCTGAGTCCACAGGGAAGTCAGCCTTGGCGGAGTATTTGGCGGGGTATTTTCAGACACGCTTTGTGCCGGAGTATGCACGAGGGTATATTGCGAATATGCGGCGGGCGTATGCGTATAAGGATTTGAATTATATAGCGCATCAGCAGTTGGTTTCGGAACGTTATTTTGAGAAGCGGGCGACGGGTTATGTGTTTTGTGATACGGATTTGACGGTGATAAAGATATGGTCGGAGCATCGGTATGGGAAGTGTAGTTCGTGGGTTTTGAAGCGCTTGGGGGAGATTCGGTATGATTTGTATTTGTTGTGTGATGTGGATTTGCCGTGGGAAGCCGACCCGCAAAGGGAGCATCCTGAGATGAGAGAGCATTTCATGGATTTGTATCGAAAGGAATTGGAAGAAAGGGGGGTGAACTTTAGGGTGATTTCGGGCTTGGGGGAGGAGAGGTTTGAGAATGCGGTGAAGGCGGTTGAGGATTATTATTTTACCACAATAGGCACATAGGTAAAAGGTACAAGGTAAAAGGTAAAAGGTAGAGGGCACGAAGCTGCTTATGCAGGCATGCAGAGGTATAGGGACAATAGGTTTATTAGATTAGATTTTTCATTTTGAGGTGATGGATGATGGCGTCGGCGATTTCGTCCACAGAGAGGTATTTGCAGTTGTAATAGACATCGAACCAGTCGTCTTTGTTAACGTTGATGCCTTTGAGGTTTAGGAGTTTTTTACGATTGAGGTCCATAGTTCTTACCATAAATTGTGCATCATCTAAACTGTTGCAGTTTTCTTTTTGCAGGATGCGTTGGGCTCTCCAATCAGAAGGGGCAAAGAGACGTACATGGAAACCAGCGTCAAATGTACGAGTGACGGCAACAATACCACGCCCGATAATGACAACATTGCCCTTCTTGGCAAAGTCAGCGGTGACTGCATCAATAGTATGCAAGATTGTTAGGTCGGATTTGTAGTATTTTTCGGAAAGAGCATTGAGGATTTCGTCAATGGCACCCCTTTTTTCATCATTGAAAACTTTAGCGATGCGGGTAGGGTCAATGTTGAGATCAGCGGAAGCTGCTTCGAGAATTTCTTTGTTGATGGAGGTCCAAGGGCAGAAGTTCTTTTTGGAAGCATTAGCCTCATTGAGTTTATTAATGATTATGTTGGCGATTTCCATGGCAGGACAGCCGTATTCACGGGAAATGGTGATGAAGGGCAAAGCCTTTTCTTGAATGGGTTTTCCTTCTGAGGACGTATTGAAACGTTCAATCATGTATTTTAATAAAATGTTTTCCATAGCTATATGTTATTACGTGTAAATATGTTTTGATTTAAAGGGTAAAATACAAATGTACACAAAAAAACAAAGGGAGTCAATGTTTTTCTGATAAAAGTTTTTAAGTAGAAGGAAAATGGTAAATGGTAGAGGGTAATTCGCTCTTGATGCTCTGCTTTACCTTATTCGTAATTCGTCAATTCGTAACCTGTCCCGTACACGCAGTGTCGGGGTTCGTAGTACTAAAATGCGTAGGTCACTCCGCCCATGAGATTAAACCCGTAGGAGGGATAGTTGTTCCATTTGTAGTATCTCAAGGAGGTGATGTTGTTCAGATTGAGGAAGGCAGATAGGATTTTGGAATAACGATATTCGAAGCCTAAGCTAATATCGGCATAGCCTGAAAGGCTTTTGGCTTTTACATCTATGCCGTTGTAGGTTTTTGCATAGACGTTGGAGCGCCCCGTCACGTTGGCAGTGATGATGAACTTATCGTGGATGGAGTAGAAGAAATCAACATAAGCATCGAAGATGGGTTTGTGCCATGCTTTTAGTTCGTTCGACATTTTGTAGTTGTAGAAGTTGCCGCCCACCAAGAGTTTGAACTTCTCGTCTTTTTGATATGCCAATTCGCCTTTCACGTTAAGGAGTTTGGCGTTGTCGTAAATCACCTCAAATTTGTTTTGGTATAAGGTGTTGGTGTCGTTGACATACAGAGGCATGTTTTTGTAGTTGGCATAAGAAACCGAAGCGGAGAAGTTTAAGGTGCGGCTGATGTTGCTTTTGATGCCTCCATAAATATCGTAGGGTTTGCTTGTGTAGGAGATTTGCGTCTTGGAGTTGATGAAAGGGTTCTCGTTGGTCAAATTGAGGAAGGTGTTTTGGGTGAGGTTGCCGTTGATGCCTGCAAAGACGATTAAGATGTTTTTGACGATGTTGAATTGCACATCGGCTAAGGGATAAAAATGTAGCGCGGTGCTGCTGTCGGCATTGGCAGAAATGTCTAAACCTAAGTTGAAACTGAAACCTTTGAAGGTGGTTTTGATGTAAGGTTTCAGGGTGATGATGCCTGCGTTGTATTGCACATTGGTGTCTTGGGCAAAGCAATAGTTGACGCGAGCCATCATGCCCAACACTTGGGAGCTTGTGAACTTGAACAGATGCAAATCTTTGTTCACATCGCCCGTGAAGGAGATGCCGTTTTCGGATGTGGTGAAATAGTCGTTCAGGTAATAGTATTTCAAATCGAAGTTATAATTCAATTTAATGGAATCAGGATGATGGGTGGAGTTGAAATAAACATCGGCATTGATGAGGTTGAAACGTTGTTTGTAGATGTTCTTGTCGGTAGGCTGTATCAAAAAGTCATCGGGTTTGAAACCATAATAATGATACACATTTCTTTTATAAGCGATGCTTCCGCCGACCACATTCTTTTTATTGGTTTTCTTGCCATAGAAATCTATCAGGTTTTCGCTGTTGCCCGGGTAAGCATAGCTCTTTAGTTTGCCCGAAGAAGAAAGATGTTTTAAATGGGCACCTATGGAGAATGTCTTCGAATAGGTGTTGTTGGCATAGAACTCCCCATAAGGCATAGTATAGTTGCCGAAGCCCACTTTCGCCAAGAACTTGTAGAGTTTGGTCAAACTCGCTTCGCCAACACGAGCGGCTTTGATAGGCTCGGTGACGTAGGAAGTCTTGTATTTGCGGGTTAGCACATTATAGTTCAAAGCCGGAATCGTCACCGTGGTGTCGGATATGACGGGTTGCGTATTCAGTTTGTTCGCATCCGATAAACTTGGTTGGAAGTTGCCGATGACCGTCACATTCTCGTTGTACGGTTTGATTTGCGCTGCGACTTTGCTTGTCAATGCAACCACACATACAATGATGGTGCACACTATGGAAGTTTTCATGATGGTTGTTTTCATTTTCGTAAGTTTCATGAAATGTTATTTAATCGTATCTAAGTTAATATTGAATTCGGGGATACTTTGTTGTTTGAGCAATTCATCCGCTTTGCGTTGTTCTTCGAGCTTCTCGGCTTCGTTGATGGCATTGAGTTTGTCTTGAGCAATCTTGACCAAGTCAACGCCTTCATAATTATCAATGATACTTTTTAGGGTATATTTCGCTTGATGGATATTGTCGGTCTTCACATAATTATCAGCAAGTAAGATAATCGCTTTAGCAATCCAAAAGTCATAAGACGGCACTTGATTAATCAAATCGAAAGCACTATTCTTCGATTCAGGATAATTGCCTTCATTAAAATAAATTTCGGCAATGTTGTATTTGGCTTCGGCTGTCATTTCGTTCTTGATTATCTTTGTAACCATGATGAACTCTGCCATAGCAGCCGACGTGCTATCTTGCGCTAAAGATGATTTCGCTTTGATCAGATGGGCTTCGGCATTCAAACCTTCGGGGAGTTTTTCGGTGCCAAGGAGTTTGTTGGCTGATTCCGTTGCCGATTTATATAAAGCTAAAGCAAAGTTGGCGCGCATCTCGCCTGTGTAAGCTATGGTGATGTTTTCTTTATATTCGGCTATCTTCTCCAACTCAGTATAGTTGGCAAGGGCAGCTTCCATATTCTTCTTGCCGAAGTTGATTTCAGCCGAGTTCAACAGCGCGGTTTCGGTGAATTTGTTGCGCGGTTTGGCGTTCACATAATTGTAATGCAGCAAGGCTTCATCGGTCAAACCGGCGCGATACAAACATTCTGCTAAATAGAAATTAGCATCCAATTGATACACGCCATTGGGAAATTTCTCGATATAATTCTTAAATCCTTTGGTAGCGTTTTCGCAATCGTTGCGCATATAGCGATTCTCCACAGCGATATAGGTGATAGAATCTTGTTCCGAATCAGACACATTGGCGAAGGGTAAGGCTTTCACATACACAAAGAATTCCTCCACTTTATCCATCTCAACATACACATTGCGAATGCTCACCAATGCCTCCTTCGAATATTCTGTGCCCGGAAAATCGCTCACCACTTTCTTCAACACAGCCAACGCCTGCTCATCTTTAGAGTCGCTGTAATAAATCATGCCCTTCTTCAGCAATGCTTGACTCACAAAACTCGAATGAGGATATTCGTTAATCAATTTGTCGAAATAATCTATGGCTTTGGCGTTGTTGTTCAGGTTTTGAAACGTGCTTGCCAATTCAAACAAGGCAGGAGCACGGAAATGGGAATTGGGATAGCCATCCACCAATTGTATCAGCGTGGCAGCTTTGGTCTCCAACTTCGCCAACGCACCTTGGGTGAGCGCGGTTTGATAGAGCGCATAATCCACATCTATCTGTTTCATTTTAATGCTTTGCGCATAGTTGTCAATGGCATTGTTGAAATCCTTCTGCATAAAATAGCAATCGCCAACGCGGTTGTAGGCATCGTTCACCGTTTTGGGCTTGGCGTTCTTGGCTTCGCCACAAAACTTCTTGAAATTAGCCAATGCCGACTCCCAATTATCTTTCTTGAAATAGCAATATCCCAAACCATAATACGCATTGAAATAATCATCTTTGCCAAAAGCTCCCGGCAGCGATTGCAAGGTTTTATAGTTGATGATGGCGGTGTCGAATTTCTCCTGTTGATAAAACGCTTCGGCTATCCAATAATACGTTTGCAGCTCTATGCCCGAGTTCATAGGATATTGCAACGACTTGTCGAGCATCGCTATGGCTTCGGGGAGTTTGTTGTTGTTGAAAAACTCTATCCCCCGCAAATAGGCAATCTTTTGATAGGCGCCATTGAGTTTGATGTCGCGTTTCTTAATCTTGTCCAATGCCTCCAAAGCGTCCTTATAGTTTTTGGTGGATAGATAGATGTTCGACAGATAGGTGTAGGCTTCGTCAATGTTGGTGGCGTTGGGATATTTCTCTATATATTGATTAAACACGTTGATGGCTTCGTTATAGGGGTTGTATGCCGTTTCGTAGGTCAGTTTGGCATAGTTAAACATGGCATTTTCCTGCAACTCCGCATCGCCTTCAATTTTATAGGCGGAAGCAAACATCGTCATCGCAAATTGTTTCTGATTGGTTTTCAAATAACATTCGCCCGAATGATAATAGGTGAGCTGCGACAAACTGTCATTCTCGGTCGTATTCACCTTGCCCAAATAGGTCAACGCAGTTTTGAAGTCGCCTGTTTTATAATAGGTGAAGCCTATCATATAATAATCTTGACGCGTGAGGGGCGCATAATTCTTTTGCAGATAGATGTCCAAATAGGGAACGGCTTCCGTGTAGCGTTCCGTTTGATAATAGGCTTCGGCGGTCATGCGGGCAATTTCGGGCGCACGTTTGCTCGACGCCGAATCCAAGAGGGCAGGAGCCAAGGTGATGATTTCGTTATAGTTTTGTTGATAATAATAAATCTGAATCAGATAGTAGGGCGCAATTTTGCCGTAGTTTTCGTCCGAAAGCAATTTCTTGAACGCCTTCAGCGCCGTTTCATAATTCTTTTCCGTATAAGCTATATGCGCAAAATAATAGTTGGCAGGCGCGAAATATTTCGAGCTTTTGTCAATGATTTCATAGAAGGCTTTCTTCGCCTTATCATAATTTTGTTGGGTGAAATAGCTGTAGCCCATCTTGAAATAATACTCGTTGAGGTCGGTTTCGCTCAGTTGTTCCGCGTCCAAATGCTCAAACGCCTTCACGGCTTCGCCATATTTCTTATTCTTGAAAAAATAATTCGCCAAACGGAAATACGCCTCATTCACCTTGGGATTTTCAGGATGATTCTTGACGAACTTCATATCCAAATACTCCGCATCGCCATTAAAAAGCGTCAGCCCACAAATGCCCACATAAAACTCCGCATTGGCTTTCATCTCTGCCGTGCTGCCCTCGCAGGCTGCCACCTGCCGAAACTTCTCCTGAGCAGCACTAAATTTTTCTTTGTTGAACAACTCCACCGCATCGCGATAGTCCGCCACGGGCGACAGATAGGTGGAAGTTTTTTGCGCCTGCACCCCAACTCCAAGAGTCAGCAGCACCGCACACAGCAGAAATCGTTTCATTCTATTGAGCATCATAATACGCTTTATATCTAATTGATAATAATTACGGTATAGCTATTAATAACTTATGTTACGCATAATCTTATTTTCTTTATTTTTTTTAACCTTAGTAGAAAAGGGAAACGAGATAAAATTAACCTTATTACCTTATTTCTGAGAAGATAAGGTAATAAGGTTAGGGTTGTGGTGTCTATCATTTCTACTAAGGTTAAAGGTTGAAAAATAAGGTGTTTTCTTTTTTACGTAACATCAGTTAATAACAAATAATCCGCGAATTTATAACTTATTTGCGAGGGAAAAACAGTCCGTTCGGCAAATTATCAACAATGGATATTTAATAACTTAGCTTTAGACTTTTAGACTTTAGACTATTAGACTATTAGGTGAAAAATCTCGGTGCATCTCTTAAAACCACGGAGACACGGAGAGCACTAAGATACACTAAGAAAACCCTGCCTATCTTTTCATTTTTCATTTTTCATTTCCGCTCCCCATATTGTTAATATCTTTTTGTTGATTGTTAATATCTTTTTAGAAACAATAGTATCTCCATGTCAAAAAATATATATAATTTCGCAGTAAATTAAACTTAAAAAAAAAGGAGGTAAAAAATGTCATTACAACAAATTTTAAACGGTTTTATAACCGGTGATGTGCCTGATATCTTAGATGCTCAAGATATAATCAGGCAAAAATTTGCACCATGGTCGGTCAGTTTCACACCCGAAGAAAAAAAACATTATTTCTTGTTGGGTTATATGAGAGAATCATTCGCCGAAAAAATTATGGTGATGGGCGAGCAACATGCGGTTACGATTCCCCCCGATGTTGATTTTGCCATCGTTAAAATTCAATATAAATTCTATCAGGATCTTCAACTCATCAAAAACAATAAAGCGGATGTTGATGAATTGATTGATTGTTTGATAATGAATTTGGGAATAATTCTACTTGGTTCATTCAACAGGATTTACAACACAGCCAACGATCTGTCTAAAAAAGGTAATTATCCTTTCAGCGAAATGGTCACAGATGCAGGTCAAGTTTATGCAAGAGATACGCAAAGTAGCGGTACATTGTTTTCAATTGTTAAGGCAGGTCAGATGACGGTTAATAAAATTGTTTCTAAAAGTCTTTTCATCAACAGTGCCTCTACAGTTTTGACGGTCAACGCAGCAGATGAAGTTTTAAGTCAATACAAACAAAACAATGCCATAACGGTCAATCCGGGTAACTCTACACCACTACCGGTAGGATATACTGCTATTGTAGTAACAAATTTGAGTGCCGACACCGCAGGCGCTTTCACCGTCAAACTTAAAAAATAAGCGATAGAGGCAAATGGCACAAGGCAAAGATTGAAAACAACAACAATCTCCTTGAACCCTTTGCCTCCAATCTTCTAATTAGCACTAAACAAGTAAAATACCAAACTTTCGTTCTTAAAAACCCAAGCAATGACCTTGGAATTCGAAGCAATGACCTTGGA
>CAIOJS010000455.1 GCA_903858655.1 uncultured bacterium
AGCCGATTGCACCGTCTACCTTGGTCCACTCAAGAAGTGGCGTGGTGTCGATTGTCTTCGATCTATCGGAAGGCGAAGGGGTCAGTGTGTATGGCCAGGACAATGTAAAGCTTTGCGTGGTATCCCAGGAATCCCAAGTGCCTCCTGTATTCATCGCCCTGACGCGCCAATAATAGGTGACGTTGTTGGAAAGCGGGGCTTTCTGCAAAAAGGATGATATGGTCAGTTTCGCATCCTCACTCACGAGGCTGGAGAAATCGCTCTTTGTACTCAGTTGGAAATCGTAGCTTTTGGCTCCATCAATATCGGGCCACACAAAATTCGGTTTCATCACGGAAACGATGGAAAAATCGGACCCTCCTGGACTGGTGACTTGATTTGAAAGGCTGGGAGTTCCATCCACGGCCAGCAGAATGTTTGCTCCGCAATCGATGACCGTTTTGGACAAATCATAGGTCTTGCCTTTCAGGTAGTCATCCAATGCAAAAAAGCTTTTCCCGTCATTGTCTTGAGCCTTGCGGACGGCATAGGCCCAAAATCTAGAGATTGTGAGGTCCTTGTCGTTCTTGACCTGTATTCTCTTGAGTCGATATACGCGAGGCTCACTTGCAAAGATAGTCACGCTCGCTGTCCAAGTCGCAAAAATTTGGTTCTTGAATATAGCGGGGGCAATCTTGCGGTCAAGATAGTAGCGGATGTCCGCCTTCTCGAGGTCCCTGACGTTTACAATCTGGCGTGACGTTCCTTCCTGATCCTGTTCATCGAGAGCAGGTAAGGATATCGATAGGCTGTAATACCCGTTTTCCTGGTTATAAGCTCCTACGGCAAGCTGTGCGGGGAGTATTACATCGGTACTCCAGACAGCGTCTTCCACTTTTTTGTTTGGCGCGGTCGTTTTGATTAAAATATTCAAGGCGCTGATTTCGCGTTTCCATGCTTCAAGCTTCAAGGAAGCAGGAAGTTGCGTTGGAAATGGCACTCCTGCCTTGAATAGATATTCGAGGATGGAGGCAGAGTCTTTGCCGAACAGTTCTTCCATGCTCACGGCAAGTATATCGGAATCGGACCCAGCGCCTGTAAAGGCTCCGTCAAAGGAGTTCCCGTTGTAGGCATACAAGTACAGCCCGATGCTTCGCTGGGCCTGGCCATCGAGGTTGGATCCAAATTGCGAAAGGATTTTACCGAGCTGGGCCGCGTCGAGGTCCATCTGGACCTGCAAGGTTTTCTGGACAGATGGATCTTTAGTTGCAGCTAGCTTGGCTTGCGTTTTGTCGAGGTACCAAATGTGCCATTTCCAGCTACCTTTGTCGTACGGATTTACAGTCCCCTTGGCCGTCAGATCCGCCTTGGTGATTGCCGCTACGTTTTCAACATAGTTGAAAATGACCTTGCTGACAAAATCACCAGTGAAATATGTGGCACTAAATAGCTCAGGATTCTTAATCTGCACTTTGCGAAGTTGATCGAAGTTGCGAGTCAGTGCCAAGTTTTGTAGAAGGCTGGTTACTTCCTTGTAGTTCTTCGCCGTGAGGGCTACAAATACCTGATCGGCTGGATCAGCGAAGAGCAGTGGAGTTTGAATGATGACAAGGATAAGTGCTATGACAATCAGCTTACGGGACATTTTATCCTCCGGTTTCCAAAATGCATGTAACCGCCTGCTCCAGTCTGTTTTCTACTCTTTGATTATAGTGACATTTTTCATGGCATACATCCACAGGTATACAATAGCCCCTATCAAGAGGTAAATAGAAGGCGGATTCATCCAGATCGGAGAAGTCGGCCTGGTCGCAAGTGGCACACGGGTTAACTTAAAAACCCAAACAACCATAGCGGGATTTTTTTACCATGACCGTATTCAATATTGTCAGCTGCGATATAGGCATCGTTGAGGCCCTGGATCTGCTTGCGGGTTTTGCTTCTGCCGCCCACTTCAATCGTGTAGTGACCATCGACCAGAAAATCGCCTGATTCGGAAAAAGCAATTACATGCCCATAAGAAAGTTGATTGGCGAGAAAAGTCTCCCGTATTGTGCCGACATCGGCAAGTGAACCTTTGAAAAGATACATCAGGTTGGTGTTTTCAAGATAAAGCTTGTCCGGCTTCTGCAAGGCCCCGATGCCCTGTGCATCTTTGTACAGGGAACGAATAAGTTTTGCTTCCGTAAGATACTGCAGATAGGCTAAAAGTGTCTGACGGTTTATCCCAATCCTTTCGCTAAGTTTTGAAATGTTCGGGATGAATGGCGCCGATTCTGAAATTATACTCAAGAGCTGTTTTAATTTATGGACATAGGCGATTTCTACATGGCGAAGCATGGGCAACTCAAGCTCGAGGGTCATCTGAACGGTTTCTTCAAGGCGCAGTGGGTATACATCAAGACCTTCCAAAAAGTAGGGGTAATATCCCGTTTGGAGGTAGGTAGAGAGGTGCTGGAAAGGCTTTACCCGGGATACTACGTCGATAGCAAGCGTCTCATGATGCTGTAGAATTTCTTCCAGCGAGAAAGGTGTAAAAGCGTTATCGGTCTGAATGTTCAGGAATTCTCGAAACGATAATCCTTGCATAGTGTACACAACAGCTCTGCGGCTCAAGTCCGCCCGAACATTCATGATTTCCAGCAGAGAAGAGCCGGTGAATACAATATGTAGATCAGGGTAATCGTCGTAAAGGTTTTTAATTGTTTGAGCCCACTGTGGATACTTATGCACTTCATCCAGGAAAAGATGCGTTCCCCCTTGTTTGACAAAGGTATCGGCCAGATCGAGCAGGCTATGCTCGGCGAACCACAGATTATCCAGGCTGACGTACAATGCGGGATTCAAATTCGCGCCAAAGGTTTGTTGGATATGTTGAAGCAAGAGTGTAGTTTTTCCTACACCCCTTGCACCACGTATGCCGATGAGGCGCGTGTTCCACTGTATTGTGGTGGCGATCTGTCGGATGAATCTTACTTGGGTAGAAGCGATTTTTCTTCTGAATTGTTCAATAACTCGTTCCATCATGAGAGTATAGTATGTAATATGTTGAATTGTACGGTATAACAACCAAAATATTTAATTAATTGGTTGTTGCGGCAACTAACGGTGCCTAACTCCACCTACGCTCGCCACCACGGAAGTACCAAAGTACGGATTTGAAGGTAAAGCGAATGTTCCGCGTAGGATCTATTGCAAGCAAAATGCTTGCAACTGCATGAATAGGGTCGTATAGTTCATTTGGAGGTGGATTATGGCTACATTACAAGTCCGAGATATTGATGACCGGTTATATACTACCCTCAAGAACGCTGCAAAACGACAAAACCGATCGATAAGCCAAGAAGTAGTAACCATGCTACAGGCGCACCTTAATTCAGTTCAAAAGCCTATAGTTAACGCAACTTTAGAGTTTTTGGCACTATCGGGAGCCTGGAAAGATGATAGAACGGCTGAAGAAATAATTACTGATATCAGAAGCAGTAGGGTACAATCAAATCGATTTGGAGATAAAGATGGCCTATTTGATTGAT
>CAIOJS010000456.1 GCA_903858655.1 uncultured bacterium
AAATGAAAAAATAAAAATGAAAAATGAAAAATAAAGGATGGGGAATGGAATGATTGTTATGTGAAAAAAAAGTATAAATTAAAATTTGTAGTTATCGAACGAATATTAGAAAATATAGGGCTTTGCTTTTGAGTGGAGCCCTTTTTTTATATATAATAAAAACGTTGAGGTTATGGAAACTTGCATGAACAGCGGATAGACAAAAATAATATAGTATAATGAAAAAAGAATTCATACAAGAATTATTTGATAAATTTGAAAAGGCATGTTATCTGCTCAACGATGTGGAATGTTGGAGTGGGAGAGAATTGCAGGAGATTTTGGGTTACTCAAAATGGGAGAACTTTTCGAAAGTAATAGATAAAGCAAAAGAATCATGTAGGAATGCAGGGGAGCATGTTTCGGATCACTTTCCTGACGTCAGGAAGGTGATAGAAGCAGGAAAAGGAGCACAACACGAAATTGACGAAGTACTATTGACCCGCTATGCCTGTTATTTGATTGCGCAAAACGGTGATAGCAGAAAGGAAGAAATATCCTTTGCACAGAATTATTTTGCTGTACAAACCCGTAGAGCAGAATTGATAGAAAAACGTTTGTTAGCATATGAACGGGTTAAAGCGCGAGAAAAGCTAAGTCATACGGAAAAGAAACTATCCGGAATTTTGTATGAAAGAGGGGTGGATAACCTCGGCTTTGGTGTTATCCGTTCTAAAGGCGATCAGGCATTGTTTCGCCTTTCAACATTTCACTTGAAAAAGAAATTGGGCATACCTGACAACAGACCTGTTGCAGATTTTCTGCCTACTATATCCATTAAGGCAAAGGACCTTGCGGCTGAAATGACCAGTGTGAATGTGCAAAGCAAGAATTTGAAAGGACAGGCTCCAATAGAAAAAGAACATATTGACAACAATCTTGCTGTACGGGAAATGTTGACTCAAAGAGGTATTACACCCGAAAACCTGCCAGCAGCAGAGGATGTGAAAAAGCTGCAACGCAAATTAGAAAGCGACGAAAAGAAAATGCTAACGGAGGTAAAGAAAACGAAAAAGCAAAATAAAAAATAATATAGACAATTAAATTTATAAAGTTATGAAAAAGCTATTCTTAATCATTTTATTAAATGTAATTTTATATCCTGTTTTCGCTCAAACTTGGAAAAATTTTAATACGTCAAATGGTATGTCAAATAATATGGCAATTGGTGTAGAAAGCGATAAGTACAACAATATTTGGGTGAGCGTAGGCGATGGTTCTATGGGTTATGGACTTGACAAGTTTGATGGTACATCATGGATTCATTTTGATAGTTCCAATTGTGATTTGCCTGAAGATGATATTAAAATTATTAGAGGAGATAAATTAGGAAATATTTGGATATGTTATTATGGAGGCTCGTGTCCTTATATACATGGGCTAACAAAATTTGATGGGCAAAACTGGATTGTTTACGATACAACAAATTCGGACATATTATCGAATTACATTTTCGATATTCAAGTTGATAATGAAAATAATATTTGGATAGGATGTCGAAACGGAATTTCAAAGTATGATGGTACTCATTTTGTTAATTATCCGAATGATACTATTTGTTCTTGGGCTTATTGTCTATTGGTAGTTGATTCTTCAAGCATTTGGATTGGATCACAAGAAGGTTTAACTCATTTTAATCCAATTTTAAATTCATATGTATATTATAATACCAGTAATTCAAATATCCCAAGCAATTTTATTGATGCTATTGCTCTTGATAAAAACGGATTATTATGGCTTGGTTCTAATGGTTTTTATAACGGAGGATTAGGTTATGGCGGAACAAATGGAGGCCTTGCAACATTTAATGGAACAACATTTACAACAATTTGGCCATTTAATAGTATTTATACTGGAGTTTACAATTTGACTATTGACACCAATAATAATGTTTGGGTTTCTACAAGATGCGAAGGTTTATACAAATATGATGGAACTACTTGGACTCAAATTCAAGGAGTACCTACAAATGGCTGTTCATATGCAGTAACTCATGATAAATTAAATTATATCTGGTACACTGAAGTTTATACTGGTATTTGGACAAATAATTTAACAGCTTCGATTCGAGATTTATCATTAATTGATTGTTTTGATATTTATCCAAATCCAAGCAATGGTGAACAAATTACTATAAGTTTTCCATACATGTCATCTGGGGAATACCAAGTACTGAATGCAATAGGCATTTTGGTAACACAAGGTAAAATTACAAACGCAGATAGGATGGTAATTAATTTTGGGGCTATTGCTAATGGATGCTATTTTGTAAAGCTTAAGACAAATGATGCAATTTCAGTACGAAAATTTGTAAAGGAGTAATGTTTAATAATTTGAATTAATATTATATTTTATGAAAAAGCTATTATTGATAATTTTAATTATGTTCATGCTTAACATGAACTTATCTGCACAAGCTCCTGTCGCTGGTTTCACAAGTGTCGTTACAACAAGTAGCCCTGGTATGTGTCAAATTAATTTTACAGATCAATCAACAAACAATCCAAACTATTGGAAATGGTCTTTTAATACTAATACTTCATATTCTCAAAATCCAATAATGGTGTTTGGGAGTTATACCAATTTTACTATTGTGCTTATAGCTTGTAATTCTTATGGATGTGATACTACTTCTTGCGTAATGGTCTTAGACACTTCAGGCTGTCATGCCTGTTCAACAGTAACAGGGATTAATGCGAATCCAGTTGAAAATAGTGCTTTGACTATTTATCCAAATCCAAGTAATGGCAATAATATTAGCGTAAGTTTTCCATATATTTCATTGGGGGATTATCAGGTGTTGAATATATTGGGAAAAGTAGTTTCCAATGGCAATATTATGAGTACGGATAAATTCGAAATCAATTTGGTTGGTATTGCAAAGGGTTGCTATTTTGTAAAAGTGCAGGAGAAGGATAGAAGTTATGTTGGGAGGTTTATAAAGGGAGATTGAAAAGGAGTCTCTGAAATGGTTAAAAAAGCTTACTCGAAAGGGTAGGCTTTTTTTTGTGAATGTATGATTAATGTGCCAGAAGATAGCCTGTTGGCAGGCAAGGGATTGTAGTGAAAAGCCCACAACGCCGTTATTCAGGCGCGAGGACTTGGAACGGAAAGCCCGACCCGACGTAGGAGGGATGCGCCCAAAAAGAAAGAACCAAGATTCAAATACCAAGATCCAAATTTCAAGAATAGCCCCTACGAATTACGAATTGGCGAATTACGAATAAGGAGGGGGAGTTCTTTGTGTTTCTAAGTGTTCTAAGTGTCTAAGTGGTTTTAAAATCAAAATTCTAAATTCACAAACCTAAAATCAAAATTCTAAAATCACAAATCTCAAATTTAAAGTCACTCCTCCTCCCTAACAGCCCCACCCTTGCCCAAAAGCTTCCTATACTTCAACGAAGGCGACTCAATAAACTCACCCAAGCCCAAGGACGACCATTTGGCGTCCACCGATTCGATGGTTTTGTCATCTGCCACAATGACATTGGGCCAAGGGCGCAGGAAATTATCAAATTGTTTTGTTTTTATGGTCCCGTCAACGATGAGCGTGTCGTCAATCACAAAAATATCGCGTGCGGGGTCAATATTATTCAGCACCAACCAGGCGATGTCCTTCGCCTCCATCCCGTCGCTATGACTATCCACAAAAACCAAAAACTTGATTCCCGAAACGCATTTGTTGGACAGCAAAAACTTGCTCAAATCCCTCACATGATTCATTCTGTTTTTCTCCACACTCATAATCACCAAGGAAATATCATGCTTCAAAAACAAATCATTAATGGTTTTCACCTCTTCGAACCTGCTGAATATGTCGGTTTTGTTTATCAACGGAATCGCTTCTTGAGTTTGCGCCTTCCGGCAGGCATCCATTCCAATCTTGCCGCCAAAGGCAAACTTGGCAGAGGCATGATCCAACACATCGCTGGGTCCTTTTGTGAAAATAATATCTTCGTTCACATTCACGTGCTTGGAAATATACTTCGCCATTGCAAAATAATCGGTCAAAGCGTCCGGCGTATCCACCGCAATCAGCACTTTGGTGAACATCATTTGCCCGGCGCCCCACAAACCGTTGATAATCTTCAATGCCTGCCCATCAAACTGCGGATTGGTTTTGAAAAACACCAAATTGTGAAACACTCCTGCCACGGGCATGTGTATATCCACAATATCAGGGTGCATCGTCAACCGAATCGGACCTAAGAAGATGCGCTCCGTTGCTTTGCCTATCCATGCATCTTCCTGGGGAGGAATCCCTACTATCGTTGCCGGATAGACTGCATTCTTGCGATGCGTGATACATGTGATATGAAACCTCGGATACATATCCGCCAAAGAATAAAATCCTGTGTGGTCGCCAAAGGGACCTTCGAGTATCAACTCTTCTGTAGGGTCCACATATCCTTCAATCACGAAGTCAACATCATCGGGCACTTCAAGATTGTTGGTCAAACACATCACCATCTTTACTTGCTTCTTACGCAAAAAACCTGCGAGGATGTATTCGTCGAAATTATCGGGCAAAGGTGCTGTGGCTGCGTAGGTATAAACGGGGTCGCCTCCCAAGGTAATGCTCACGGGCATTCGTTGTCCCAAGCGTTTACATTCCTGATAATGGCGTGCGGAATTCTTATGCAGATGCCAATGCATCCCCGTAATATCTTTTTCGAACACTTGCATCCGATACATACCCACATTTCGACTACCGTTGACGGGACTTTTTGTATGTACAACGGGGAGCGTCACAAACGCCCCACCGTCATGTTGCCAGCACTTGAGCACAGGCAATTTTCCCATATCCACTTCTTGCATCACCACTTCCTGACATTTGCCTCTGCGCACTATGCTTTTTGGCATCCATCCTGCCAAGTCTTTCAACATCGGCAGCATTTTCAATTTATCGAATAATGAACCCTTTGGACTTGCAAATTTCTTGAACAATTCTTCAATAGTTTCCTGAACATCACCCAAACTCTCTACGCCTAAAGCCAGACACATCCTCTTCTCCGAACCAAATGCGTTTATCAACAAGGGGAATTCAGTTCCAGTATTCTCAAACAACAAGGCGGGACCATTCTGTTTGGATATGCGGTCGGTGATTTCTGCTATTTCCAACTCGGGCGAAACGAACTCTGTGATTCTGACAAGCTCGCCATGTTCATCAAGTTTTTCAATGAAATCGTTTAAATTTTTAAATGCCATAAAAAAATATTTCTATAAAAGTTAATGTTGGTATGAAAAGAAAAAGTAATTTTGTGCAAATTTAAAAAATATTGAACATGGAAAAACATATTGGCATGATTACTTTTGGCGGCAACCCATTGACTTTGGTTGGCGAAATGGTTAAGGTTGGCGATAAAGCTAAGGACTTCACAGTTTTAGCCAACGATTTATCTCCTCACAAATTAAGTGAGTACGATGGAAAAATTCGAATTATTTCTGTAGTCCCTTCAATTGACACCGGAGTTTGCGCTGCACAAACGCGTCGTTTTAACGTTGAAGCTGCAAAATTGGATGATGTAGTTATTCTCACCATCTCCTGCGACTTACCATTTGCGCTCGGTCGTTTTTGTGCTGCAGAAGGCATTGATAAGGTGATTACACTATCAGACCATAAAGAAACCGAGTTCGGAATCAAGTATGGTTTCTTGATTGATGAGTTACGTTTATTATCTCGTGGAATCGTTATTGTTGACAAAAGCGGTATGGTAAGCTATGTGGAATATGTAAAAGAAATTACTACACATCCTGATTATGATTTAGCTTTGGAAGCAGCGAAGAGTTTATAAAAGAATTCTATAAATTAGCTTCGCTGAGCTCGCCTTTGGCTCGGTTGTCTTTTTCTGCGTTGGACTTCGATTTTTAAAATGCTCATCCCGACTCCAAGTCGGGACTCCGCTTTTAAAAACCTTGTCCGCCTAGAAAAACCTAATTTCTAGAATCTTTTAGTACCATTGATTTATCACGAGATTTCGCATAAAAAAACCTTCCGACAGTCGGAAGGTTTTTTTGTTTTAACCAATCTATTTTATTGTCCTAAATATGCTTTGAGTAATTTGCTACGGGAAGTATGTTTCAATCTGCGAATCGCTTTTTCTTTAATCTGACGAACGCGTTCGCGTGTCAAATCGAATTTTGTCGCTATTTCTTCCAGGGTAAGTCCATGATTCATCCCCAAACCGAAGTAGAGATTAATCACATCACGTTCTTTATCGGTAAGGGTAGATAACGAACGTTGAATTTCTTTTGATAGTGATTCATACATCAAGCCGTTATCGGTGTTTGGTCCATCTTCAGTCATGTAAACATCAATGAACTTGGTTTCTTCATCCACAGCAAGCGGGGCATCCATAGACACGTGACGTGTGGATATTTTCATCACAGCATTAATCTTTTCTTGAGGAATATCAAGAGATTCTGCTAACTCATCCGGCAAAGGAGGGCGTTCTAATTTTTGTTCCAAACGCGAAAGTTCCTTAGAAATACGATTTAATGAACCTACTTGATTCAAAGGCAAACGAACAATACGTGATTGTTCAGCCAAAGCTTGTAAAATTGATTGACGAATCCACCACACTGCATAAGAGATAAATTTAAAACCTCGAGTTTCATCAAAACGTTTTGCAGCTTTAATAAGACCTAAATTACCTTCGTTAATAAGATCGGGAAGACTTAGTCCTTGGTTTTGATACTGTTTTGCAACAGAAACCACGAAACGTAAGTTTGCACGTGTAAGTTTTTCGAGAGCGACTTGACTACCTGCTTTAATTTGTTGCGCAAGTTTTACTTCTTCGTCAGCAGTAATGAGTCCTTCGCGTCCAATTTCTTGTAAGTATTTATCTAATGACGCTGTTTCTCTGTTAGTTATAGATTTTGTAATTTTTAACTGCCTCATATTAACGTTTTTTGTAATAATTAATTGAAATACAACAAATTAAAGTTTATAATCAAAAAGGGGTACAAAGATACTTCTTTTTTCGCTAACAGCAAAATATATTTTGATACTTTATTAATTTATAACGATATTGATTGTTGGTAATTTATATATTTTGTTTATTAGGTTTTAATGAAAGTATTTTCTTTGTTTATTTGTTTAAATTACATTCCAAAAGCATAATAGGCTTGCATTCCGTTTGTGTAAATCCCTTCAATCAAAGTACCTCCTTGTTTGTTGCCGAGGTATTTATCAATGTCGTCAATACTTTTTACTGGATTATTGTCTATGCTAGTAATAATAAAATTCTCTTTAATGCCTGCAGACCATAATTTTCCCTTTTCAAGCTTTGCG
Source organism: uncultured bacterium (assembly GCA_903858655.1). GTDB lineage: Bacteria > Bacteroidota > Bacteroidia > Bacteroidales > CAIWKO01 > CAIWKO01. Next base: position 7,334 of record CAIOJS010000456.1, read on the forward strand.
ATTTTTACACCATACTCAATGCCAAGTTTGTTCTTTTCGTCTTTGGTGATTTCTTTAAACGTTGCCCCTAAAGCTTTTTTATCGGTACTGCTTCCGGGAGGAATAATAGTGGTAGTGCCCTCACGATTTTCCAAAACGACAGAAACAGTTTTTTCAGTATTATCTTGAAGGATACTTACATCAATTTTATCACCTGGTCGCTGTCTTATAAGCATCTCTTTTAGTTCGGACTGGCTATTAATAGACATATTATTAATTTTTGTAATAATATCACCTTGTCTGATTCCCGCTTTAAATGAAGCTCCATTTTCATAAACAGAAACCACATAGACACCTTTCAAGTCTTTCAATCCCATGGTTTTTGCAAGTTTGCTATCAATATCTGAGAAATTGATTCCCATAAATGCACGTTGAACTTGACCAAATTCCATAATATCAGCAATTACTTTGCGAACAATATTAGAAGGAATTGCAAATGAATACCCCGCAAAAGAACCCGTATTAGTTGCAATGGCAGCATTAATTCCCACTAATTCACCATTTACATTTACCAATGCTCCACCACTGTTTCCAGGATTTACTGCAGCATCCGTCTGAATAAAAGATTCAACAGAAGTATTGTCACCCAAAATATTAATATCTCTAGCCTTTGCACTTACAATGCCTGCCGTAACTGTTGAAGTTAAGTTAAAAGGATTGCCCACTGCCAATACCCATTCACCAATTTTTAACCCATCGGAATTTCCATAAGAAATAAAGGGAAGATTTGCCTCTTCAATTTTAATCAATGCGAGATCTGTTCCTTTATCGGCACCCACCAGCGTAGCAGTATAAGTACGTTTATCATTTAATGTCACTTCAATTTGTGTTGCATCACTCACCACGTGATTGTTAGTAACAATATAACCATTTTCGGAAATCAAAACACCAGAACCGCTTGCGCTTAAAATACTATTACCATAAGGATGTTGATTGAAAAAATTAAAAAAAGGATCATAACCAAAGAATTGGTCGTAATAGGAATTTTTGTAAGTATATTGTGTTTTTATATGAACCACGGCATGTATTGTTTTTTCGGCAGCTTGATTAAAGTCAGGTCCTGTAGGTAAGGCATACGAATTAAGCGATGCATGTTGAACAGGAATTTGATTTTTAAAATAAGTTTGTACGTCATTGTTTTTTTTATCAAAATGCCTAAAAGCAAAAACTGTAAGAAAGCTTGTGATTGCTGCAACACTAACTGTTAAAAAAAATCGTTTCATAAAAAAATTCTTTTATTAGTTTTGTAATTAATTATTTAACTGCACTCATATATACTGAGTTTGATTAAAAACGTCTCCTAATTATTAATATTACACCGATTCGAGTTAAAAAATGTTAATCGTATTTTGCGTAAAATATATTATCTTTGCAAAATATTTTAGCATTTTAACGTATTATATCTAAGATGAGTTACAAAGTAAACAAAATAATTTATCTACTCCTCGGACTTGTACTGGGGTTCTTTGTCGGGGGCGGTATCATTTGGTGGCAGTTGCAGAAGGAAAACCCTTTTGCGAAGAGCGATAAATATGCTCCAAATGAAAAGATTTATAAAGAAAATCACATAAAAGCATCGAAGCTTGATTTTAAAACAAAATACAAATCACAGCTTAAAAAGTATAAAATTCCAGATACTTTTATTGATAGTTTGAAAATGGATTCAACGACTCTTACGTTGGAGCAATTGATTGAATTGTATTCGAAGGAAGAGCATATTGATACCAATCATTCCTCGAGCGATCAATACAATGAAAACATTGTTATTTCTAAAGATGAACTATTGTTTTCGAAAGTGATGGAAATCAAAGGAAATTATCAAACGAATGATTCGTATGAATTGGATTCGATACTTACAGACCAGAGAAATACTTCCAGAAAGGCTAAAAACAAGATGAAAGTGGAGTTTTGGCGTTCTCCAATCAATTATAGAGGTTACAAATTTGATGACACTAAATTGGTGCTTTTCGGCTTGCTTGAATTCGAAGACATCATGCTACTGGGAGAAGACAATCAGTTGTTTGTGAAGTATAGTAATGATTTCTATCGAATTGAAAACACTGATGATTTCAAATCTTTGATTCCGATAAAAGATGCTTCGCTTTTAAAAGCACTCCGATCCTTATGATTCTTTCTTTTGAAAAATATCATGGAACCGGAAATGATTTCATTGTTATAGACAATCGCTTACATGTCTTTTCCCCAAGTTTTCAGGTTGTGAGTTTTTTATGCAATAGAAGATTGGGCATTGGTGCTGATGGATTAATGCTGATTGAAAACAAGGAAGATTATGATTTTTCTATGCGGTATTTTAACTCAGACGGCTACGAAGGAAGCATGTGCGGCAATGGTGGCAGATGTATTTCCGCATTCTACAATAAAAATATTGCTCCACAAAAAAAACTTCACTTTTATGCTATGGATGGTGCTCATCACTCAGAAATATTAATGAAAGAAAATATCAATAATTTTCTCGTAAAACTTTGTATGCAAGAGGTGAATAAAGTGGAATTCCATGTAAATGATTTTTTCTTAAATACGGGTTCGCCACATGTGGTTAAATTTGTAGATAATGCAGACGAAATTGATGTGTTGACTCTTGGAAAACAAATACGGTTGAGTTCGAAATATGCACCTTACGGCACAAATGTTAACTTTGTTGAAAAGCAAGAAGGCAAGTTATATGTTAGAACTTATGAAAGAGGCGTTGAAGATGAGACCTTATCATGTGGAACCGGAGTTACGGCTTCAGCGATTGCAGCTTCTTTTACTGAGAATTCAAGCAATTTTGATATTATCACTCGAGGGGGTAATTTACACGTGTCTTTTCAAAAAGCCGAATCATCCTTTACCAATATTTGGCTTGAAGGTCCTGCTACTTTTGTTTATTCAGGCAAAATTGAAATCTAGTTTATGAAGAATGAAAGAGTTTTATTGAGAGCCGTTGAACCTTCTGACATTGATTTTATTTTTCAACTTGAAAACGACACAGCAGTTTGGCATGTAAGTAATACTATCGCACCGTATTCTCGCTATGCAATAGAACAATATGTATTAAATTCCGCTCAAGATATTTTCACACTGAAGCAACTTCGTCTTATAATTGAATCCGCAGATGTGGATCCATCAAATCGAATTGGCACAATTGATATCTTTGATTTTGATCCTTTGCATAAAAGAGCAGGCATTGGGATAATCATTATTGAAGAAGAGCAGCGCAAAGGCTATGCCAAGGAAACGCTGAAATTAGTTGTAGATTATTGTTTCAAGACATTAGGCTTACACCAAATTTACTGCAATATATCCACCGTGAACCAAGCCAGTATTCATCTATTTGAAAAAATGGGGTTTATCAATTGCGGGGTGAAAAAGGAATGGACTTTCATTAATAATTCATGGCAAGACGAACTTATTTTCCAACTTATCAATAAATAATCTATGCCCAAAGCTCTTAAAAAGAAAAAAAACACTTCCAAAAATCCAAAGCAGAAACAGAACTTTCGTAAAAGTTTTCTTATCGGTCTTATGCTACTTTTGGGTATCTTATTGATTGGTGCAGGAATTATTGGCTCAAAATATTATAAGCTTATCTATCGCGAAAACGTTGATTTAGGCAACAAAGAAACAACGTATCTTTACATACCTACGAACTCGACTTTTGCAGATGTGAAGCGAATCTTATATAAAGATGCTATCATCATGGACAAAGGCTCTTTCGAATGGTTGTGTGAGAAAAAAGGATATAATATAAATGTGAAATCAGGGCGCTATCTGATAAAAAACCATATAAATAATAACGAATTAATCAACCTACTCCGTTCGGGAAAGCAAGAAGCCGTGAAGCTTACCTTCAATAATATTCGGACAAAAGAACAATTGGTATCGAGAGTTAGTAAAATAATTGAAGCTGATTCTGTCGTATTATTAGCCTTGCTTAATAATAATGATTTCTTGAAAGAGTACGACTTGAATTCCGATAATGTGATGTGTGTGTTTATTCCCAATACCTATAAACTTTATTGGGATATGCCTGCCGAGAAATTCTTCAAAAGAATGTTTGACGAATACAAGAAATTTTGGAATCCAAACCGAACTCAGCAGGCGGAAACCATAGGTATGAAACCCACTGATGTTATTATTTTGGCTTCCATCGTGTATCAGGAAACCAAAAAGAAAGATGAAATGTCGCGGGTAGCAGGTGTTTATGTAAACCGTATCCATAAAGGGATTCCATTGCAGGCTGACCCTACAGTTATATTTGCTATAGGTGATTTTTCTATCAAAAGAGTGTTGACAGAACAGACACGCTATGAATCGCCCTATAATACATACATGCATACAGGCTTGCCTCCCGGTCCTATTTGCCTTCCTGAGGCTGTTGTTATTGACAAAGTGTTGGATTATGAGAAGCACGATTATCTGTTCTTCTGTGCCAAAGAAGATTTATCAGGCTATCATAATTTTGCTGAAACCAGTGCTCAACATGCTCAAAATGCGCTTAAATATCACAACGCCTTAAATAAATTGAAAATAAAAAAATAGCAACTTTAAAAAAATGATTAATTTTACACCCAAAAAAAATCCTATTATTAACCAACTAAAATTTTAAAATTACGTAGATGAAAAGATTATTGTTTAGTACCTTGTTTTTGTTATGCTTTGCTTCAGCATTTTCATTAAATCCTTCGCGCAAATATGCTGCCAAACCCAGTGATTTTGGTTTAGATTATGAAGAAGTTACGATACAAACTTCTGACAACCTCAATTTAAAAGGCTGGCTCTATAAACCACAACAACCGACATTCAAAATGATTATTCTTAGTGGTAGCGGTGATGGTAATATGGCTGACTTGATTGAAATAGCCAGCAACTTTGTAACGCTTGGTTACAATGTACTCACGTATGATTATCGTGGTTACGGTGAAAGTGAAGATTTCAACATTAATAATAATTTCTTCATATATGCTCAATTTGAGAAAGACTTGAATGCAGCGATTGATTATGTGAGGAAATACCATGCGAAAATGAAAACGGTTGACCTTTGGGGAAAACAAGTTGGTGCAGGGCTATCCATTAGTGTGGCTTGCAATCGTAAAGAAATTTTTCAGGTGATTGCCGATTCTCCTTATTCAACGCTTGAAGGTATCAAGAAAAACTTTAAAGACTTTGGAGGTAAGGATGTGATGTTGCCACTAGGCTATAACAAATACATGCTTGAACCTTTCTTTGCTTTGGAATCAAAAGGAACTGCCATATATAATGTACTGTTGATTGCCGGCGAACTTGAAACTGTCTATTCCCCTGCCCTTATAAAAGAGTTGAGTAAATTACAGAAGAATCGTTCACAAACCATTATTATTAAAGGAGCTAGTTCTGGAGATACTTTTACAAAAGACAAGAACAAATATTTCGAAAACATTCGTGATTTTTTGAAAGACCCACAATAATCTTGTTGGATGGGAGCATTTAAAGCTTATGATATAAGGGGAGTTTACAACATAGATTTCACGAAAGAAGATGCCTATAAGATTGGGTTCTTCTTGCCGGAATTATTGAACACATCAAAAGTGCTGGTAGGTAGAGATGTCCGAACTTCTTCTCCTGAAATTTACGAATATATCACCAAGGGTATTACCAATGCCGGGGCAGATGTGTTTGATTTAGGATTGGCAACCACCCCTTATGTTTATTGGGCAACCGCAAAATATTACTTTGATGCTTCGGTGCAGATTACAGCTTCCCACAATGCAAAACAATATAATGGGATGAAAATTTCTCGCACCAGTGCTATTCCCGTTGGCTATGACAATGGTTTGCATTTGTTAGAACAACGCATAAAATCCGACACACCTATCCCCGTCCCAAACAAAGGAAAGATTCATACATTTGATAAACAAAGCGAATACATTGCTTTCCTTCGAACCTATAATCCAGATTTTAGCAATCTGAAGGTAAGTCTTGACTGTTCGAACGGGATGGTTTCTTTATTTATCAAACAGTTGTTGGGTGAACATCCCTCCTATCTGTTTTTTGAACTCGACGGCATATTTCCCAACCATGAAGCCAACCCTTTGGTGGAAGAAAATTTGGATGCCTTAAAAGCACATGTGTTAGCAAATGAATCCGACATAGGAATTATATTTGATGGGGATGCCGACCGTGTAATGTTTTTGGATGAAAACGCTCACTTTATTTCTCCCGATTTGATTATTGCTGTTTTGGCACACTATTTTCATGACAAAGGTTTTGAAAATGCTGAAGTACTTCAAGATATTAGAAGTTCGAAAGCTGTTGGAGAATATATACAACGATTTCATTACAATATAAACACCTGGCGTGTAGGCAGAGCTTATGCAGCTCCAAAGTTGAAAGAGATTGGGGGTTTGTATGGCGGCGAATATGCCGGACATTATTATTTTAAAGACTTTTATTATTCCGATTCGGGTATTTTGGCTTGCTTGTTGGTGCTGGATGTGTTAGCAAAGATGAAGAAGAAAGGTATTACTTTTTCTGCTTTAATCCGAAACATTTCGCCTTATTTCAGTTCGGGCGAGTTGAATTATACTACTGATAAGAAACAACAGGCTATGGAAGCACTTGTGCACTATTTTTCGTCAAAAGAGAAACCTATATCCACGATGGATTTTGATGGTTATCGCCTTGACTTCGAGCATTGGTGGTTCAATGTTCGTCCTTCCAACACGGAACCTTACTTACGATTTATTGCCGAAGCAGATAGCGAAAACCATCTGTCATATATCATGGAGAAGGCTCATGAGATTTTACAACCATTTTTAAACTCCTGATTTTGCCAAAAACTATCTTTCTCAAAGTTTTTTATACCTTTATTATAATAGGCATATCTCTCTTTTCGTATTCGCAAACGGATACGACCCTACTTACTCCTTCTATTCATCCAGCTAGCCCTACTATTGTCAAAGAAGACCCGAAGCCTGTGAATATGACTATAAAGTCTTTCCCTGACGACGATGAATCCATGAATGTCATTAGATATCCCCATCAATTTAAACCGAAACGACTCGCTGCATCTGTTAGTTTTGAAGGTGCTTTAATTGCATTTTCATTTAAAGGTTTAAACGATTGGTGGTATGATAAATTTGATCGTTCAAAATTTCATTTTGCTAATGATGGTCAAGAATGGATGCAATTGGATAAAATTGGTCGAGCTGTCACCACTACATCTATTAGCAGTTATTGTTATTACTCCTTACGATGGTCGGGCGTGAAGCATCGAAAGGCTTTGTTTATAGGTTGCGCAGTCGGATTGGGTTATACCACCACGCTTGAAGTATTAAATGGTTATCGTTCGGGTTTGGGATTTTCAGTGCCTGATTTATTGGCTAATGTTGCCGGCACATCTTTCTATTTGACTCAACAGTTACTTTGGCGGCAATCGTATATCAAAATCAAGTTATCTTATCATCCAACACCTCTTGCACGTTATGCACCTGAAGAATTGGGCAAAAGCGCTATGGGACGATTTTATAAAGACTATAATGGTCAAACCTATTGGCTTTCATTCGGCTCATCTTTGTTTGTGAAGAGAAAGTCAACATTTCCTCGATGGGTTTGTGTTTCGTTGGGTTACGGAGCGGATGGTATGTTGGATGCTTACAGCAATCCTACCCATAACAAAAAAGGTGAAGCCTTGCCTTCCTTTGATAGATACAGAAGATATTTTCTTTCGTTGGATGTTGATTTCACGAATATAAAAACCAAATCGCGTCTGTTGCGTTTCTTTTTATGGGCTTTGAATGGCTTGAAATTGCCATTGCCAACCTTGGAATATAATTCTAAAGGACAATTCAAGTTCCATACCTTGTACTTTTAAAGCGTAAGACCCAAATTCCAAGATCCAAATTCCAAATACCAAGAAGTACTACGAATTACGAATTGACGAATTACGAATATCCGAAATTCCAAGACCCAAATTCCAAGACCCAAGACCCAAATTCAGAGGCACGAATCAAAAAGAAGAGCCTATTCGACAAGTCCTAATTCTGCCTCAAAGACACAAAGAATCTAAGAAACACTAGGTTTTTAAGAATTTTTTATTCAGAAAAACAATGCTCGTGACACTTTGTGCCTTAGTGTCTTTGTGCCTTCGTGGCATTTCTTTTCTTTGTGGTTTTCGAAGGGCATTAAGCTTGAGGCTTCCCTAGCGTTTCCCGTGTATCAATACTTCTGTGGCTCCGATGCCATATTTGGCTATGGATGCATCAAAATATTCCAACATGGTGTAATGTTCGAATATCTTTTTCAATTCTATCTTTAGGATACCTGCTCCAACGCCATGAATGAAAACCACTCTTTGAAGATTTTCAGCTATGGCGCTCTCTAAACAACGGGTGAAATAATCCAACTGAAGCTGCAACTTCTCATGATTTCCCATGGTTTCGGGATGTTCGCATAAGGCTTCTATATGCAGGTCAACTTCCGCAAAATCATCTTCCACTTTGTGTTTGCGGATGAGTGGTTCGGCTTTAATTTGAACTTCGGAAGCCTTTGTTGGCGTTGGTGTCGGTTCAGCATCTTTCACAAAAATAACAGGCGCATCAAAAAGCTTCTGTATGTAAGCACGACTGCTAAACACATTATTGACACAAAAGTTATCTTCTTTCAAGAGCTTCAACATCTTTATCTTATAATCTGTATTAATCGGAGGAATCATCTCCGCAAGGGAATCTTTGAAGAATAGAATCTGCATGGCGCCGCTGTTAAAATATTCCAACTCTTCGCGATTGAACACTTCGATGCTTTTTTCGGAATACTTTTCAATATTGCCATAGTCAATGCCGAAATATTTCAGTTTATCTCTCACAAAAAGGGAATAGATGAGGTCGTAGCCCGTATTGTTCAACAAATAGACTTCCACATTGCCGATGATGAGGTTCTTTTGGTCGTCGGGGACAAAAGCAATGTAGATGCCTTCGGGTATATCGAAAGGTTGGTTATTCTTGTTCTCCGTCGTTTTTTGATTAGCAGCAGCAGCTTCTTGAATGGCTTGTTTATGGTTCTCCACTTCATAATGTTCGGCGAAATAACGTTCACCCACAGAGTTATTGGATATCAACACGAGGTCTTTTACCATAACGGGCATGTCGAAACAGATCGGAAGAGCGTCGTGTAGGGA
>CAIOJS010000457.1 GCA_903858655.1 uncultured bacterium
CATATTTATAATGGGAAAAGGTGATAAAAAATCAAAACGTGGCAAAATTTGTATAGGAAGCTACGGTGTAAAAAGACAAAAGAAAAGAGTGAAAGCTTTTGATGCTATCGATGCTGCTGCAAAATCTTTTGAAACAACAGAAGTTGCTGAGAAAAAAGCAAAAAAAGTCGCAGCGCCTAAAGCTGAAGTAACCGACGAAACAGCGAAAGTGAAAAAGGTAAGCAAGAAAGCAAAAGAAGAATCAGAAACTACTGAATAATCTCTTTTAAAGGCGAATAGTAAGAATCAACTTCTTACTATTTGCTTAAATGCTTCTCCCCTTTCTTCAAAATTCTTAAACATTCCATAACTTGCCGCTGCCGGCGATAATAGGCATATTTTGTGTTTCGCAGTATGCTGCTTTGCAAGCTTTACAGCTTCTATTAGCGTATCAACACTAAAAATATTTTTCTTTCCATAGTGCTTCTTGAGATAAATATCCCGCATTCTCTTGCCTGCCTCATCCATAAAAATCACGTTCCTCACTGCGCTATTCTCAACAAAATCCATCAAATCATCATAATAAATCCCGCGATCGAAACCGCCCAAGATTAAAGTGTCCACATCCTTCAAGGCGTTGACAGCAGCCATCGTAGCTTCCGGTATGGTGGATATGGAATCATTATAATAGTGGACATCCTCATAAGTCCCCACGAATTCTATCCGATGTGCCAAAGGTTGAAAACTCTTCAAACCGTTGCTTATCTTCTCATCAGGAACAATACATAACTTCGCAGCACACACCGCCGCCATAATGTTCAAAAAATTATGCCTCCCTTTGAGTTGTGTATCTTCAGAATTAAAGATGTATTCCAAATCATTTCTATCTATATGATATATCATGGAATCCTTTGCAAAAGCCCCCCGCTTCAACTTAGTGTTTAGCGAAAACGGAATCAAGCTAGTTGCCAAAGCCAAATTCTCTATCCACTGACGGATCAATGCATCATCATAATTATAGATTAAAAAATCATCAGCCGTTTGATGCAGGGTAATATTGAACTTCGCTTCCTGATATTTTTCGTACGACGCATAATGATCCAAATGCTCTTGAAAGAAATTCAACAATATCGCCACATGCGGCGAAACTTTTATATGCTCCAACTGATGCGACGAAAGTTCATACACCACAATCGTGTCCTTGCCTATCGAATCTATGATTTCGAAAGGCGGCGTCCCGATGTTGCCCACCAAAACACAATCATCACTATGCTGTTTGATGAGATGATAAATCAAACTCGAGGTTGTGCTTTTCCCTTTGGTGCCTGTGATGCCTATAATTTGATTTCTATATAAACGTATGAACAACTCCGTTTGCGACGTCAGTTTCTCATCATCCATTTTCGGCAATTCCTTCATCGAAATGCCCGGACTTTTTATAACCATATCAAAATCTGCCAAATTATCAGTATAGTTTTCGCCCACTTGAAACCTACAATGCACATCGCCCTGCGTAATCTCAGCCGTTTTAGCCTTCTCATTTCCATCTGCCACCACAATCTCCATCTCAGGCAACAGCCTTCTGATAAGTCTATACGTAGTCTTCCCCTCCACGCCGAAGCCGAGTATCACTATGGATTTACCCTCGAAAAACGCCTTTAATTGTTCCAACATAACAACGCATTCTTTAGCACATCCGCCTCCTCTTGATTCAAATAATGCAGCCCTTCAAAGCTGTCCATGCTTTTCATGGGATTATATTTCCGATACTTTTCGTATGCATCCAAGCCCTTATAATACTGCAACAAATACGGCGTATCCCCATTATAACTCCCCACTATCATACACAGCGCCACATTCACTTCCTCCACCGTCCCTATACATTCAAACGGTTTCACGGCTTCCTCCCCTATCAGTTGATTAAAATAATTCCTCAACTGACGCTTATCCAACAAATTCTCCCCAAAAATCTCCTCCAACTTTTCCATCGCTATAAAGGGCGACAAAATAATAAACGCAAACAAACATTTCGGACATGAACAACACCAAATATCCGTTTTGCTGCCCACATTACAACTCTTAAAAACCGAGAAATACTGCTCATATCCCGAAAACAAATACCCAATTTGCAACTCCTGCAAAGGGCGCAAAAAACTATGATAATTTATCTCCGAAACAATATATTTATCCACATAATTCCTAAAATCCGTTTCAAACTCCACACTCTTTGAATACTGATGATTCACCCGCAAACCCTTCACAGTCGCCTCATTTGCGCTCGATTCGTTCGACAAGGCTATCATCCCCTTGCCCGAAATCGCAGCTGTCAGCAATGAAACAAACGCCAACACCGCTGAAAATGGCGTATGACCATTCAAAAACCCTTGCTTATTCAACTCCAACAAAAATGGGTCTATCCGCCGATGCACTATGATACTATCCTCCCGCCGAAACCCCGCAATCTCCATACATTCGTCCGTCGCTTGCCGCGGATTAATCACCATCGGCGTCACGTCATACATGCCTTTCAACATCTCCAACGTCACCACCGAATCCTTGCCCCCGCCCACAGGCACTATACAGCCCCCATCCGTCTCCACATGCGACTTCTGCAAATGCGCCCCACTCGCACACCTTATCTCCACAAATTTCTCCTCATTCACCGCTATCCCATTCAAATAAAAAAACTCGCCCAAGCCATTAAAATAAAGCTTCTTCCACCACGCAATCTGCTCATCCGTCAATTTAAATGGCTGAATCACTATCACCTTTGGACACGCCGCCTTCCAATAGCTAATCAGCTCAATCATACCGATATGAAACACCAAATTCTCCATCAATTCCACCGAAAGCCCCTCCACATCATAAAAATCCCGCATCGGAATCTCAACCACAGGATTAAACACAAACGAATCGTCCACACTAAAACAAAAACTCATCCGAATCGCATCTTCATCCAACTGATACGCATAGCTTTCGTAGCAAAACTCATGATACGTGCATCGCAATTCCTTAAATTTCTTATAATTATCAACCAAATTCATAAAGCCAAGCTTTCTTTCAATTTATTATGGCGCAAATATACGAAATTTTACAAACCAAATTATTTAAATAAAATATTTATGCCCACCACATTCCAATTTAAACCTTTAACTTTCCTTGTTCATTGTCCTTCTCTACTCGTGAAAAGTGGGGGTCGGGCTGTCTGCTCTCGGTTCTAAGGGTGCAAGACCCGTGGACTCCGCATCAAACCCTCACCAGTGTGCCTAGATTCAATCTACCTGCATACTATTGCTAACCCTCTTTTCGCCAATTTTTAATTTTTCATTTTCAACTAGTCACCATTCTCTAGTTTTACGAACTCTACTGTTCCTTCCACGCGCTCAAGCTCTGTGCCGACGGGCATTTTTAAGTAGGGGATGATGGCTGCATCATAATTGGCAACGGTGTTCACATCTAAAATCTTTCCCATCGTGGGGTCTTCAAGATAATCTTCGGTTTCGGTGCCCGACAAAAATCGCCAACCGCTGTCTTCCTTTTCGAACATCTTTTCGCGATACATAAACCCAACCTTCATGCCATCTACCGTTATTTTATTCGACACCAAACAAAAACCCATCGGCTGAATCAGGTCTTTTATATCTTCAGTAGGTATTTTGAAATTTGTATTGCTCATAGCTTCGATTTTTTTAAGAGTAAACCATTATTGAAAAAACACCGCAAGCCACACACAACTTGGCTCGGTGGATGTGTAAATAACTTTATGTTTTTGGTGAACTTCTATCAAGAGATAATCACCTTTATATATATGTATGATTCGCGAATCTTCAAATTCAATTTTCGCATCCCCTTCTAACAACACAACCCATTCCTGTTCATCCTGATCATACCATCCCGTTTCGGGCGACGTCTGTCCTGAGGAAACAATTTGTTCAATACGAATATTTTGGGTTGAATGAAGGATGGTGCAAATTTCTTCACGGGTGCTGTCGGGCAGGTTCTTTAATATGTTTCCTTCGTTGAGATGCATCGCCTAATAATAATCTTCCAAAATGCCTTTCCCCTGACGGGTGATTTCGGGTTCGCCCGAAGTGCAATCCACAATGGTAGAAGCGGTGTTATCGCCAAATCCGCCATCAATCACCATATCCACCAATTTCAAGAACTTCTCGTGTATCAATTCGGGGTCGGTGGTATATTCCACAATGGTGTCTTCATCCCGAATGGACGTTGACATGATTGGATTGCCCAACAAACGCACCATTTCGCGAGCAATATTGTTATCGGGAACACGAATACCGATGGTTCTTTTCTTACTGTGGAAGATTTTCGGGACATTATTATTGGCTTCCAAAATAAAGGTGAACGGACCCGGCAATGCTTTTCGCATCAAACGAAAGATATTATTGGGAATTGGCTTGGTGTATTCGGAAATATGACTGAGGTCGTAGCAAATAAAAGAAAAGTTCGCTTTTTCGATGCCGATACCTTTCACTTGCGAAATACGTTCGATGGCTTTTGGTTTGAGAATATTACATGCCAAACCATATACGGTATCTGTTGGATAAATTATAATACCATTGTTGTTCAAACAATCAACTACTGTTTTTAAAGAACGTTCAGCAGGATTTTCCGGATGAATTTTTACAAGCATCTTATATACATAAAAAAATGGGTAAGCTACTTATATCGCACCGCTACAACTGCTTACCCTTGCTTTCTTCCGAATCTGGGGGAGTTCACAGGAGCTGGTCGTATAAGACTTACCCGCTGCAAAAGTAAAAAAAATATCTGTATTATCGCAAAAAATATTAATTTTGTTTCAAAATAATTTTTATAACTATGAACAATAACAAAGAATTCTTCAAATCTGCATTAATTGCCGGACTCATTATGACTGGCATTTTAGTATTAACCGATATGGTTGTCTATGCATTAGACTTTATGGAACATACCTTCCTAGTCGGATTAGTAACCTTAGCGATTTCCGTGACGTGTTATATTTATTTTGGAAGAAATTACCGGAATAAGTATTTAGGTGGATTTATGACCTATGGAAAAAGCTACTTGTTTATAATTTGTATGGCGGTAGTGTTTGGCTTGATTTATGGCGTGTATAACTATATATTTTTAGCCTTCTTCGATCCCGAAAGATTGCAACAGTTAATTGAAATACAATTAAACAGCATGAAAGCCTGGGGTATGCCGGACGATATCTTGGCACAACAAGAAGAACGAATTAGAAGCAGCACCACAGTCTTATCAACGAGTTTATATGCTATTTTAGGTGGAATAATGAATGGTGGGCTATTTGGGTTGATTGTTGCGCTGTTTGTTCGCAAGAAAGAAACTCTCAACGACGTATTTTAATTTTATAGTAATAACAAATGGATGTATCAATAGTAATTCCTTTATATAACGAAGAGGAATCCTTGCCCGAATTGACCGCATGGATCAAACGGGTGGTGGATGCTCATCATCTTTCCTACGAAATAATGTTGGTGGATGATGGCAGCACGGACAGTTCTTGGCAAGTGATAGAAAATCTTGTGAAGGAGAATCCCAATATCAGAGGCATAAAATTCCGAAGA
>CAIOJS010000458.1 GCA_903858655.1 uncultured bacterium
AGGGTATTTGGTATTTGGAGCTTGGTATTTGGAGCTTTGTATTTTGAACTTGGAGCTTGGAACTTTTTTTATAGAAAAACTCACCATACAAGAAATAATTCTGTACTTTTGTAAATTATTGCACTAAGAATTGTAACCTTTATATACTTTGTGGCGTCAATTGTTTTGTGAATATGAACAGCGACGAAATAACTTGGATAAATGATTGTTTGAATGGCGACAGCTATGCTTACAGAAAGTTGGTAAATAAATACCAACACCTTGCCTATACGCTAGCGGTTCGTATCACAAAGAGTGCGGAAGATGCTGAAGAAGTCACGCAGGATGCATTCCTGAAAGCATATTCTTCTTTAGCAGGATTTAAAGGTGAATCAAAATTTAGTACGTGGTTTTATAAAATCGTATTAAATTTGGCAATGAGTAAAGTGCGGCGGCGCAAACCAACCCATCAAAACATTGATGACTTGAATTTGCAAACGGCTGACGACAATGAAAGCAGTCGAAAAACCGAACGCACCTATTATGTTGAAAAAGCCATACGTTCTTTGCCCGAAGATGAAGCTATCATTGTCACATTATTCTATATGGAAGACCAGTCATTGGACGAGATTTCGAATATAGTGCAAATGAGTTTATCCAACACGAAAGTAAAACTGTTTCGAGCACGGAAAAAGATGGCAGAGATGCTAAAAAATGAATTAAAAGAAGATTTATACACGATATTATGAGCCATATTAGTGAAGATATTATGATGGATTTTGTGGATGGCAATTTGTTGCCTGAGCAAAGAAAAGCGGCAGAACGTCATCTGCTGGAATGCACGGCATGCATTGAAGAAATTGCTTTGTATTGGTCACTCTCCAACTTACTTGTTGAAGAGAATATCATCAAGGCTCCTCCTTCGATGGCTAATCATGTGATGACACAGGTGGAATTGCACCACAGCATTATGATGCGCAAAGCCAAAAGTAGAAACTTAGCAATCCGATTTGGCGTCATTATGTTTGGTTTGTTGGCAGGGATTGTCGGGCTTGGGCTAATTTTTGGTCCTCCTATAGGCGATATTGCGGGGTTTCAAATGCCACAATATATTGTCAATGTTGTAAATTATTTGCAAAGCTTGAAAATACCCATTAAAAACCCTTCGGTTTTATATGGGGTTGCTGCATTTATGCTAATTTTAATTACTGAACGGGTGGTGAACTCCTTCAGACATCGAAAAGTAACAGCATAATGATTATATGCATTACTTTATGCTGATAATTACCTAAGACCTAAAGTAGTTTACCTTCTTTTTACCATCTGACGCATCTGGCGCATTTGAGCTACTGGATTTTTGCCGGCTTGGTTCACTGAGCGCATCATCCTACGGATTTCATCAAACTGTTTTATCAAACGATTCACATCCTGAATGCTATTACCGCTGCCAAGTGCAATGCGTTTGCGTCGGCTACCACTAATCATATCAGGATTTTCACGCTCTTCAGGAGTCATAGAACCTACCATAGATTCCATTGTTTTAAAGGCATTATCATCCATTTCCGCCCCTTTCATCATTTTGTCCATTCCGGGTATCATTCCAACCAAATCTTTAATGTTCCCCATTTTCTTGACTTGGTTGATTTGTCCCAAGAAATCATTGTAATTAAATTGATTCTTGGCTAATTTACTCCTTAATTTGGCTGATTCTTCAGCGTTATATTGCTCTTGTGCACGCTCAACAAGAGAAACAATGTCACCCATCCCTAAAATACGATTTGCCATACGATCGGGATAAAACACATCAATGGCGTCCATTTTTTCGCCTAATCCGACAAATTTGATAGGTTTGTTGACCACAGATTTAATTGTCAAAGCTGCACCACCACGTGTGTCACCATCCATTTTGGTGAGCACGATGTGAGACTTTTCCTCCAGGACTTTCGGGTGGCATGTCGGG
>CAIOJS010000459.1 GCA_903858655.1 uncultured bacterium
GCCCCCCGGAATCGGAACAATGGACATCGTCCCGCTCGGAGCCTCCCAGATAGTTTCCTGATTAAAGTCATCACAACTAAAACCAAGGCAAGGACCATAGGCGTCTGGAGCGAAGATGAAGTTTCCTCCATTGTCTGCCTCAATGACAGATGTCGCATAGCAAGCTGGAATATTGCCAAGATGCCGCTTAATAAATTTCACGATGGGTGCGCTCCCTTGGTGTTTGAATTTGTTTGGCCATACTAGGCACCTGAGACGTTACCCCACATCCTATTCGGCGAAATTCTCCCAGATCGGGTTCAACGCCTGGCTAATCGCTGTGAAGGTATCGTACTTTCTGGCATATATACTGGTCTTGCCTGGATCCGGATTGATAGGTTCGTTGACGCGGACCATCGCTTTAGCAGCCTTGGTATAACTTGCAAAAACACCTACCGAGACGGCTGCCGCCATGGCGCCCCCCAAGGCTCCAAGTTCGGTCACTCCGCTCACCGTCTCAATGGGATACCCCAAAACATCGGCGAATAGCTGAACCCAAAGAGGTGAATTCGTAGCCCCTCCAGCCATCCTTATAGCCCGAGGAGCTTCCCGGGCTGAGAGAAGGCGTTCAATATGGGTCTTATGCGAAAACGCGACGCCTTCATAGACTGCCCGAAGCAGATGCCCCATTTCATGATACGTTGTAAGTCCGATGAAACTTCCCTTGGCCAGAGGGTGGACATTAGATCCATAGAGATATGGAAGAAAATACACTTCACATTTTGCAGGATCGATAGATGCAACCATCTTGTTTATTCGGTCGTAAAATCCTTCTGTCGTGGACTGTTCACCTGTGTTCATAAATGTACGAATAACCCATTCAAGGTTGCCAGCGCTTGTGGCGCTACACTCTTCAAGCAGGTAGTACCCCGGAACTGCGTACAACGAGTTCATCGCAATTTGAGTGTCTAGTATAGGCTGATGCGATATAAACTCGTTGATACTCCACGTCCCGGCGATCGTGCATACCTGCTCAGGCGAATGAATATCCATCGCAACTGCACAGGCATCGATGTCAAACATGCCACCAGCAACCGGCGTTCCTTGTTGCAAGCCCGTTAAAACAGACGCCTCTGGGCTAATATATCCGCAACAATCGAAAGAGTTGCGAAGTGGAGCGAGTTTTCCGTAGACTTCCCCTATTCCAAGGGCATTGAGCAGATCATGGTCGACCCGCGCGTTCTTCACATCCATCAATCCCGATCCAGATACATCAGTGACCTCGCAAAATGCCTCGCCAGTCAAACGGAATCGTATATAATCTTTAACGGAAAAAACCCACTGGATGTTGTTGTAGGCCGGCCTTTCGTTGTCCTTCAACCAAGCGAGCAACGAAGCCTGTTGACAGGGGATGAGCTTTTGACACAATTGTGGATAAAGCTTTTGGGCTGTCCCATCGCGTTTCCATTTCTCAGGATACTGCACTGCTCTGTTGTCGGTCGAGGCGATTCCCCGATAGGCTGGAAGCCCATCCTTGCCCCATGGATACAGCCCTTTCCCATGGCCGCATACGGCAAGGCCGATAATGTTCCGGGGCGAGATGCCACTCTTTTCAAGAAGATCCTTGAGGCATCGACAGTTTTGTCGCCAAAGCTCTTCCATATCCCGTTCAACGTAACCTGGTTGCGGGGAAATGCTCTCGGTCCGACAAGAAGCCACAGCCAACTCATGTCCGGAGAGGTCAAATAATACGGCTTTGATGACGGTCCCCCCATTATCAACGCCGATCAAATACTCACTCATTCCTTTCACCGAAGAAAGATACAATTCCCCGCATTTTCTATTCCTTTTCGAGCTTCTGGATTATTCCTGGTATGCTAGCCCGAATGGCTGTCCCTTAATGAACTCGCCCTGTCCGGCATGTCCAATAAATATCCCATCATCAACGGTCAGATTTCCGCGCAGAAATACTTTTTCCACACGCCCGATCTGTTCCATGCCTTCATACGTACAATAATCGACACCCTGCAGGCTGTTTTCAACGCTCATGACACCCTTGAAATCAGGGTCAAAGATCACAATGTCAGCATCAGAGCCGATACCTATATGCCCTTTTCGAGGAAACAACCCATTGATTTTAGCCGGAGCGGTTGCAAAAAGTTCTACAAATTTTTGACGACTGATTCTTCCTTTTTCCACGCCATAGGTCCAGAGCACAGCCAAACGGTTTTCCAGACCGGGAGCACCATTGGGAATAACCGTGAAATCATCTTTTCCAAGATGTTTCTGTTCTTTCCAATCAAAGCCACAATGGTCGGAACTGACGCATTTCAGCCAACCCTTCTTAATAGCTTCCCACAAGGCGTTGCGATGCATCTCTGAGCGCAACGCAGGGGAACATACATATTTTGCACCTTCAAAATTCGGCTTGGCCAGGTTTTCGGTATCTAATACCAGATAATGCGTGCAGGTCTCCCCAAATACCGGCAACCCTCTGTTATAGGCATCGCGAATCGCTTCCATCGACTCCTTGCAGGTTACATGTACCACAAATAGTGGAGCTCCTGCCATGGCTGCCAGATTGATAGCCCGCTGGGTAGCTTCAATCTCCACCAGGGGTGGCCGCGATACTGCATGGTAATAAGGTCCGGTTTTTCCTTCAGCCAGCAACTGTTTCTGCAGGACATCAATTACATCAGCATTTTCTGCATGAACCATTATCGTGACACCGCTTTCTTTGGAGGCTTGCAGTGCTTTGAATACTGAATCGTCATCACAGTGGTATGGATGTCCCTTGTACGCCATGAACAACTTTATAGTTGGTACACCAATATCGGGTAATCGCGTAATTTCTTTAAACAACGCAGCGCTCGGATCAAAGACGACACCATGGAACGCGTAGTCGCACATTGCTTTGCCGATTACTTTTTTCTCCATATAGTCCTCAATGGAATCCTTGACAGTCCAACCGACCTGCTGGTTGGCAAAATCAACTACCGTGGTCGTACCACCTATCAGCGCCGCATTCGAAGTCTCAAATCCCCTGACGGTCGCAGTGCGAAACGAAAAATTGAAGTGAGTGTGCTGATCGACTCCACCCGGTAAAACATATCTTCCTGTTGCATCAATGACGGCCGCTCCTCTGACATCTAAATCCTTTCCAATGGCGATGATTTTTTGATCTTCAATCAAAATATCTGCCTGAAATTCTTCAATCGCCGTAACAACAGTTCCATTCTTGATCACTATATTCATAGCTTCCTCCTGTCAGTATATGCCGCCGCGACTGGGCAGGAAAATCAAACCGACATAGTGTTCGTCCCATACTGGATTTCCAGTGGCGATTAGGTCCAAGTATAAAGTCTTTCTGCGCCGGGGAATGTATACCCGCTCCGGAAACGATAGGCGCCGATTATTTCGATCGGTCGGAAATCGGTATGCTCTTCAATCTCGGATTCATAAAACTTCAGGTCTCCTTTTCCAGCCCAGATATCCGGATCATACTTCACATTCTCAGCAAGAAGTTTGACCAGTTCACATACCGAAGGTTTCTCGCCTGGTACAATACTGGGAAAGTGCCGGATATGGAAAAGTGGCAGACCTATTGGTTTCGGCAACTCGGCCCTGGTAATCTTGCGGTCGATTTCGATACTGGCCTCAATCAGGCGCTCGCCATGTGAGCTGACGATGCCCTTTATTCTGGACCCAATACCGATAGGTTCCTGGACAGGGTTGAGCGGATTATAGTCGCTGATATAGATCTGGCCCAGCTTTTTATAGAATCCCATAAACCAGCCTCTAGCCATGGTAAAGTCATTATCGACCCATATCGGCAAGCAGATCTGGCCTTCTTCTCCGTTATATGAGCAGTTGACCCATACGGCGGCCTCCTTGTACTGTGTCCGTTCAGGATTAATGAATGCCATTTCCGGACAATCATCCCAGACAGACCACCACTTGCTGAATGCGACATACGCCATATCTGGGTTCTTGCGACTAAGTTCCAGTGGTTTTGGAAGCCATGCTTCAATTTTTTCAGGATCAGTCCTATAGGCAACATTCATATACTCTGTACCATAGTGCCAGGGGAAATTACCTAGCAACGCCGACTTTCCGGTGGGAGTCAATGGATAGCAAAAGCCTTTAAGATCTTTCATTTCCGCCATGATTGAAACAACCTCCACATAGAGAGATGGCTAGAGATCTAGTTGTCCAATGCTTTCTTCAGCGAGGCAATCGTGCGCCTATTCTCCTCCGGAAGGCCGATGGATATCCGCATTACCTGTGGTCTGCCCATAGATCCAAGCGGTCTGACAATGACGCCATCAACCAACATTTTTTTAAAGACAGCCTCACTATCAACACCTAGTTCTACATATATAAAATTCGCCTGAGTTGGGTAATAATTCAGCCTCATCTCTTCAAATGCAGCATAATACTGGCGACGGCCTGCAACATTGTTGCTTATAGTCCTGTTGTAAAATTCAATATCATCAAGCGAAGCTAAAGCACCAACCTGGGCGATGCGATTGACCGGAAATGGTTCCCTGGCCTTGAGCATGATCCTAATGGTTTCTTCAGCGCTGATGGCATATCCGCATCGCAAGCCGGCTAGCCCCATGATCTTGGAAAAAGTTCGCAGGATGATCAGGTTCGGATAGTCCGCGAGCAGCGGGATTGTCGATGGATAATCCGGATCATCAACATACTCGAAATAAGCTTCGTCTATAACGATCATCACGTTGGCAGGCATCTTTTGCATGAACGAAAGTAAAACATCCTTCCGGATGATTTTACCGGTAGGATTATTAGGATTACAGATGAATACAAGCTTGGTTCTGGAGGTGACAACCCTTGAAAGACCATCAAGATCGATACAGCCGTCGGGGGCGACTGGCACTGTAACCATCTGGCCCCCCATCTTGGTCGTTATGTTTTCATACGCAGGGAACGTCAGTTCACTCGTGACGACTTGGTCGTACGGGTTGATAAAGGTAAGACCAATCATAGTTATGACGCCGTCGCCACCGTTGTCGAAGAACAATTGTGCAGGTTTTACACCAAGCTTGGTCGCCACCTTATCTGCAAGCTCAACGCAAAGGCTTTCTGGATAGCGATTCGCATTAGTCTGGATTTCCTTGATCATTGCCGCCATGGCTAGCGGTGAAGTGCCGAAAGGGTTTTCATTGGAAGCCATCTTGATAATATCTGTCAGGCCGAATTCTCTCTGTACTTCTTCGATTGGCTTTCCCGGGATATAGTCTTTACGAGTTCGGATACTTTGTCTGGCTATGTCACTGATCATATTACCTCGCTATTCTGATAAGAATTTTATCCGTACTTGAAAACGTCATAATGCTAGCGGGCACGGTTCAAAATAGTACTATCAC
>CAIOJS010000460.1 GCA_903858655.1 uncultured bacterium
GTATGTACTCATCATAATTGGGCGAGTCAACGCCATTGTAAAACTCCTTTTTCCAGGCCTTTATAAGCGGGCTATTTTTAGGAGCTGATATAAACCAGCTTTCTAGAACAGGGCGCGTTAAATCGGTCGTAAAAAAGTCGGCATAATAACCGCCGACGTCGTATGTCTTTGGGTCCCATTTGACGGAAAGAGGACGACTTAAAAAAATCGTTGAATCTATCCATATACCGCCATATTGTTCCAATAGAGCAAGACGGATGACGTCGGTTTTGCGCTGTACCGAAATTTCGTCATATTTTTTAGGAAGTGCCGTTCGGCCTAGATATTGGCCAAGAGTAGACTCGGATAAAATACAAATGACGTAGTCGGGATTATGGACACGCCATGTGTAAATTGCAATTTCGACACTTAGCGGTTTATCGGAACCGTCCCAGTATGACCAAATGATTTTGTCGTCTACGATTTTGGCCGGATCGATATGTTTGGTGTGGTTCATATGGTTCATATGGTTGACACGATTAATTATGGAGATTTTCATGTAATACGTGTAAAGAATGATTGTTATAATTGCGATAATTGTCAAAATTAGTATAATATAGATACTCATATTTATCAACAAGAAAATAATTATTCGTTTGCATTAGCGCGCATAAGCATGCCTACAATCGCACGCATGTTGATAACATCCGTCTTACGATCATTGCTACGATTTCGATAACAGATTGTATAGGGAATATACTCTACCATTTCATCGTATGAATCATATGTTTCTTTATAATGTTTATAATTCACATTCAAATCAAACGACTCGACGTTAAAAGCGCCCTTAATCATTTTTCCAATCGCCACATCATCGATCACATTCATATCGATACGAGATTGGTTCTCTACCAATTTCCTAAACATGTCACGCGACAATACAATACATGTGCCAGCCGCATAACTTAGGCCTACGTACTTATCGTCTGTAATACCACATCCACTGTCGCGATAACCGTAGTATATATAAAAGTTACGACCGCCGCCGTATTCGATCTTGTGGTATTGCAATGCTTTTGACAATAAATTAAAATTAACAATTGTGCTTATATTTGTTCTGACATAATAGTCGTATTGGGTGTCGTAAAAATAAGAAAACGTTTTTAGCGTTTTGTCAAGTATTCCTGGAATATATGTTTCTTTACCTGGAAGATATAAAATGTCGGATTCAACATAAGGTTTGGCCGTGTCATTCAGGTCGCCGGAAAAGGTATAGTAAATGGTCGTTACGTTATCAAACGAACGATAATACTGTCGTGATAAATTATACATCTCATCATATGATTCGCCGTGTGAAAATAAGACCATGTTAAGTATCCGAGGACGTGGGTAACGTTTATCGTGCCCGTCCCATACACTAGGACGTTTTTCGTACAATAACATGATAAATAGGACAATAAAAGCTATAAAAAGTGTCACGAAATGTATCATTTGAAAAGTGAAAAATAAATAAAAAATGATTTTATTGCAATCATTCAATCATTATTAAGTGATTCTTATTGATTGATGGCGCCGCTTTATCACGAACGAGAACCTACTGTTTACCATTATTCAGATGATCATGACGAAACCCAACACGACCGATTGGTTGAACGAACATCTGTGGATATTCGAGAACGTTCTGACCCAGCTCCGGAAAAGATTACATGGGGGATTTTACTTTGCGTTATTTTAGTGTCTATAGGCGTGACGGTAATATATGTTTTTGATATCTATTTTTCATTCATTGTTGACACAATGATTTTATCGATGTGGCTTGCTGTAAACGGAATAGCCGGAACCTACCTTATGGTAAACACGTTCACACACTGGGTTGCTAATTTATCGCCGGACTATTGTAAATCTTATATTTTTTGCGCAAGAATCATTCATATCGTTGGTTCATTTTTTATGGCGATTTGGACAGTTTTAGGGTGGATTTATTGTTTACAGTATTTACAATATCCAACA
>CAIOJS010000461.1 GCA_903858655.1 uncultured bacterium
GTTTGACAGTCCGGCGGGATGTTCCTATTCTCAAGGTCGCGCATGCAAACTCAGCCGTTGCCAAAATAAGGGAGGCGAAATAATGTCGAGAGGTGATATAACAATGCAAACGCTTGAAACCATACTTTTCAAAACAGAGGAAAGTAAAGAGATTCAAGAATTGAATGCTGAGCAGCAGTTGAAATTGAGCCAGTATAAAGTGGGCTATGTTTTTTGGTTCAGCCATCCCGAATATGCTGAAAAACAAGTTTCTGAATATCTACGTGTTCAATTTCCTGAGTTGAATTTCTGGACAGCCAATTATATGGTGCAAGCAATAAAGCGTTTCTTGGGCGATGTGCGTGTGGCGAATAAAGAATGGCAGCGTTATATGTTGGTTGAAACGGCTAAGCGTATGCTGGCAGTTGCTGAAGCACAAAACGATGTAAAAGGTATGGGAATTGCCTTGAATCTAATTGGTAAATATACTAAATTGGATAAAACTGAAGCCGACGAAATTCCGTTCGATTTAATTGTACCTGCCAATTTCGAACCTAGTTCGGATATTTCAGTAGTATCGGAAAAATTAAAGATTGAAAATATAACAGAGAAGCGTAATAAGTTGCGCGAAAAATACAAGAAGTCGTTTGATATTGAAGATGTAGAGGAGATTGAGGAATGAACAAACCAAAGTATTTTAATACGAAGCAACTTGAAGCAATGGCAATTTCTGCACACGATGAAGTTATTGTTGCTAGTCGTGGGTTTGGGAAGTCGGAAGGTATAGACGCGCCCCGAATATTGCGCAACGTTCAGGCTATGCCACGAAGTGCAGGCGCATTAGTTTCTCCAACGTATGGTAAATTATTACGAAACACATTGCCTGCAATCTTCAACGCGTTGGATCGTTTGGGTTATATCCGAAATTTGCATTATGTTGTTGGGCGAAAACCTCCCAAAAACTTGAATTTTCAATCGCCATATATTTGCCCATTCGATTACAGTTATACAATTTCATGGTATAATGGATCCATACAAAATTTAATCAGCTTCGATAGGCCAATGTCGGCAAACTCGATGTCGTTGGATTATGCATTTGGATTCGAAGCGAAGTTTTTGGATTACGATAAAATAGTAAACGAAGTTTCACCGGCTATTCGTGGTAATATACAATACTTTGGTGATTGTCCCTGGCATCATGGAACGCTTTACACAACAGATATGCCTACGAACAAATCGGGAGAATGGATTTTGAATAAAGAAAAAGAGATGGATAACGACTTGATAGATGTTATTCGGAATACCTATAAGCTAATGCAGAATGCCGAAACCAAAGCAAAGCAATCGGGCGACCATAGGCAGGCAAAACAACTTCGTAAAGAGTTGAATTTTTGGCGTTCAAAAGCCCTATTTTATGCTGAATATGATGCGTTCGATAATTTAGAAATACTTGGAGAGGATAAAATCAAGAAATTGAAGCGCGATTTACCACCTCTCGTGTTTCAAACTGCCGTACTTAACATGAGACTCCGAAAGATAGAAAACGGCTTTTATTCGGCTTTAAATGAGAAAATACACTATTATACAGCGTATAACAATGTGAAACTGGACGGTTTGGATTACGATTTGGTAAAATCACAGGCAAAAACTTGGATTTTTGATGGTGATGTAGACGCATTTAAGCCGTTAATTATTGCCAACGACTACAATGCTTCTATTAATACCATGTGTACAGGGCAATTGCACGGTAAAGAATTGCGTACTTTATCATCATTTTTTGTAAAAACACCGCGTAAAATCAAAGAATTGATTAACGATTGGTGCGATTATTACAATCTTTTCCCGAAA
>CAIOJS010000462.1 GCA_903858655.1 uncultured bacterium
CTGTAGCATTGATCTTGATTTTTTGTTGGTTTGTACTACAAATATAATCAATTTTAATGCTACTATTTATTTGTATTTCATTATTTTACGAACAACCCATGTTGATAACTCTTATCCCGAACTCAGGTTATTAATAATTTGCATAAGGATTGTGTTATTGTGAAAGAGTGATAGGGATTAAAATGAAAAGCCCACAGTGCCGCTTTTCAGGCGCGAGGAATTGGATAGGAGCCTGATCCCGACAAGAAATTGTCGGGATTGCGCCCAAAAGAAGAAAAGAAACAAATATATTTCTTAAGAGGCAATAGCCTATAAAAAATATATTCGACTAAGGCACAGCCTAAGCCGAACGATGGGACATGACATGTCCCTACCACGATAAATCCTCAATCAAACAATTTATTATACACCCCTGCCGCTTTAGTCGAACTTCCGTCGAATATTTTGATGCCATCTTTGAGGCAGATGCCTCTTTTGCAAATCTCCATAACTTCGTTGGGGCTATGGGAGACGAAAAGCAGTGTGGCGCCATTTTCAATAATTTGGTGGATGCGCTGCATGCATTTTTTTTGAAATCCTTTGTCGCCCACCGCCAACACTTCGTCTATCATCAACAGCTCAGGGTGGCCCGTCATGACACTGCTGAAGGAGAGGCGCGCCAACATGCCTGTGGAATACATTTTGGTGGGCATGCGCAATTGTTCGTTGGTTAATTCGGCAAAGTCGCTGACTTTTTCGATCATTTCGGTGCGGGTTGCTTTGCTATAATTGCCCGTGAGCGCCAAAGCGATGCGCATGTTTTCGTAGCCCGAGAGTTCCATCTCGATTCCGGCTCCGAGCGCCAAGAGGGGAGAGATGCGGACATGGGTTTGGAGGGTGCCTTCTTCGGGACGGATGATGCCGGCTATGCATCGCAACAAGGTGCTTTTGCCGCTGCCATTGGGACCTAAGATGCCCACCGAATCGCCTTTCTGTATATCCAAATCAATGTGATGCAACACACGGTGTTTCTGAAAAGGCGCAATAAACGACGCTTTTAGAACGAAATCTTTTATAGAATGGATTCCCTTGCGGTTTTGGAGATAACTTACGGAAACGTTTTGAAGTTTGATTACAGATTCCATGTTGTTTATAAGTTTGAGATGAATCCGTTGCGAATTTTCCGATAAATCAACAAAGCGATGAGGGAAGCCACAAGGGTGATAGCGAGACAATTTATCATGTAGTGGAGGGATGGGGCTGTGCCCTCGTAGAGCACGTTGCGGATGAGTTGTAGGAAATGATATAAGGGGTTGAATTTGACGATAAGTTTGTATTGTTCGGGCACCATATTGGAAGGATAGGCGATAGGCGACAAATAGAATAAGGCGGGGTTGATGGTGTTCCACAGGATGCCGACATCGCGAAAGAAAACATTGAGAGCGCCCAAGATAATCCCGACCGCGAATATAAAAATAGAAAACAACAGGATGACGGGAATGAGATAGAGAAGATTGAAGGTGATGTGGAGTCCCATAAAATACATAATGACCATGAAGGGAATCAAACCTAAAAGGAAGCTGAGCAGTTCGCTGCCCAATTCCGTGAGGGGATATAATGTTTTAGGGATGTTGAAGGATTTGATGAGGAACGTATTCTTGATAAAAACCATACAGAGTTGGCTCGTGCCACCCGAAAAATAAATCCAAAACACCAAACCGCTCAACACATAAAGCGGATAGTTTTGAATGTTGGGAAAGGCATGGGAGAAAATCGTGTAGAAAATCAATAGGTAGAGAAAAGGATGCAGCAAGCTCCATAAAAATCCCAAAGCAGAATGTTTGTATTTAAGCTGCAGATTTTTATAAATCAAAAATAAAATAATATACTTGCGACTACCCGTCATGACTAAATTTTTGAACAAAATAAAGCATTTTTTTTGATATAGACAGTAACTATTCGCAAATGCATAGTTGTAAGGAAGTTTTTAGGATCGCTGAAACACATAGCTGAAAGCTGACGATCAACAGATTCTAGGCAGTTGTTCGCCTGTGAGCATATCTATAATACGCTTCCCTCCTATTTGGGTTTTGAGTAATACTCTTTGAGGGTTTTCGGCGGTCACTTCGCCAATGATGCAAGCCATGGTGCCTAAAATGTTTTTGCGCATGGCATCAAGCACCTTGTCGGCATCTTCTTGAGCCACTATCAACACAAGTTTGCCTTCGTTGGCAATATACAGCGGATCGAAACCAAAGACTTCGCACAACCCCAACACACTTTCGCTCACCGGGATTTTATCTTCATCCATCAGGATGCCATAGTTTCGGTTTTCGACCAATTCGCATAACACGGTTGCGATACCTCCGCGGGTGGCATCGCGCATAAACCGAATGGAGTTGGAAGCTTCCATAATGTCTTTTATCAATAGGTTTAGGCTAGCGCAATCGGATTTCAAATCATCAGCAAATTTGATATTGTTGCGCGAACCAATAATGGTTACGCCATGCTCGGCAATATTCCCATTGATGATAATTTTGTCGCCGGGTTGGATGTTGTCGCCATAGCTGATATGTTTGTGTTGAGGATTTATGGCACCGATGCCGCTTGTGTTGATAAATATTTTGTCGCATTTGCCTTTGTCCACCACTTTGGTATCGCCTGCCACAATGCGAACGCCTGCCTTGCGCGCTTCATCCGCCATGGTTTCCACAATTTCTTCTAATTGGGCAAAAGGAAAGCCTTCTTCGATAATAAACCCACAACTCAAATATAAAGGGGTGGCACCCGAAACCGCCAAATCATTCACGGTGCCGCACACCGCCAATTTGCCGATGTTTCCGCCCGGGAAGAATATTGGGTCAACCACATAGGAATCGGTGGTGAAGGCGATATGTGTGTCGGGCAAATGCAACAAGGATGCATCCGTAGGAAAATGCTTATCGTTTTCGCCGAAGTGTTTGAAAAAAATGCTTTGTATCAGTTCGTGGCTTAGTTTGCCGCCGCTGCCGTGTCCGAGGAGTATAGTTTTGTTATTCATGATGATTTTATTTTTCGACAAATATAGATACTTCGTTTCACATTTTGCCAATAATTTTTAGGAGGTGAATAAATATTCTTCGTTTTTAAACGTTGCTAAAGAACAACAATTATAAATTTCCATAATAAAAACCTTTTTTAATTGATTAAATGTGTAATTTTATGGTCTTAAATCTTAAGAGGGTTTAAGGCATTAAAAAAGATAAAAAAGTACGGTTATTTCTGTAAATACAAATTAGATGTTTCTATTTTTAAGACTATTACGCGAGAGTTATTTATTCGCCTTTCAGGCGATCATCGTGAATAAATTACGCACCATTTTATCCTTATTGGGGATAACGATAGGGATTTTTGCCGTTATTACGGTTTTCACCATCGTAGATTCGATGCAAATAACCATTAGAAAGAATATTGAATCTTTGGGAAACAACACCCTTTTTGTCCAAAAATGGCCCTGGGCTTTTGGAGGGGATTATCCATGGTGGAAATATATGAACCGCCCCGAACCGAAATACACCGAGATGAATGAAGTGTTGAAACGTGCCAATGGCATAGAGTCGGCAGCTTTTATGATTTCGACGAGCAAAACCATAAAACGTTTAGACAGAAGTATTGATAATGCCGAAGTGCTATGCGTGTCGCACGATTACAGTCAGGTGTGGACGGTGAATGTGGCTAATGGGAGATATTTCACCCCTCTAGAATCGGCAGGTGGCAAGAATGTGGTAATTATTGGGAGCACTATTGCTGAAAGTTTGTTTCCCAATATTGACCCTATAGGCGAGCAGGTGAAAGTGTTTGGCAGAAGTTTGGAGGTAATCGGTGTCTTTAAGAAGGAAGGCAAAGACTTGTTCGGCAGCGGACCTGATGAGCAGGTGTTGATACCGATAAATTTTGCACGTAATATTATTGATGTTCGTTATGAAGGCTATCAGCCGACGCTAATCGTCAAAGCACGCCCTACGTACTCGAATGCGGAAGTGAAAGACGAACTCACGGGGGTGATGCGCTCCGTTCGAAAGCTCAAACCCGGTGCTGACGATGATTTTGCTATCAATGAAACCGATATCCTGACCAAAGGGTTCGAAGGCATCTTCTCTGCTATGACGATAGGGGGATGGATCATCGGGGGGTTCTCCTTATTGGTGGGAGGTTTCGGAATTGCCAATATTATGTTCGTTTCTGTCAGAGAACGAACCAATATCATAGGGATTCAAAAGTCATTGGGCGCAAAAAACTATTTCATATTATTCGAATTTTTATTCGAAGCCATTATCTTGAGTTTGATTGGAGGTTTGCTTGGCTTGCTCTTGGTGTATTTGGGGACCTTGGGTGTTTCGGCGGCTTTTGATATGAAACTTACCCTTACCTCGGGCAATATCATGCTTGGAATATTTGTTTCTGCAACGATTGGATTGATTTCAGGATTTATACCTGCGTTTATAGCTTCTAAGCTTGATCCTGTGGTGGCAATCCGGACGGGAAATTAGTTATTTTATTTCTCAATTTGAGGATCAGTAAAAGCTTCGGAATCGGATTTGGAAGCTCCATCGAGATGATACTTTTTATAGGATCGCAAGGAGATGAAGATGGCTATAATCAGTAGTACAATACCTGCTATGAAAGTACCCTTGAACCCAACGACCATATAAATTCCCAAACCTAAGACAGGCGCAAAGAAAGACCGGAGCCCTGTTAAACTTAAATGTATGGCTTGATATTCGGAGGCTTCTTCTTTTTTACAAAAGTAAACGGAGCCAATACTCCACAGCAAGGACATCGTGGCAGCAAAAACGCCATTGAACAGCATCGCTAAAAACAAAGTGTAATACACTTTTATTCCCTTTATCCAAATAAACCAAGGCGCATAAGTTGTCAGTCCGATAAACAGCAGATAAAATAATAAGGAAGCAAAGGTGATGGCGGAGAAACGTCGTGGGTCCATTTTGCCTAAGAGTTTTCCGAACAGGGGGAGCAGCAGTATGGCTAACAAATTGTAGGAGTTTTTGTAGAAAGCAACGCTAGAATAATTCAAATCCAATGCCTTGTTGAAATAAATGGCGATGACAGAAACTGTACCCATGAATGCAAAGCCATAATACATAAAGCCCACTTCGAAATCACGAAAAGGTTTGTTGATGCGCATTTTCTGTTGCATATCTGCTATAGTTCTTTTTATGGATTGCCACAATGGGATGCGTATCGATTCTATGGCTTCCTCTTTAAAATGAATTTGAGCCAACAGCCAAACGGAAAACATGCCCAATAGAGCTATAAATGGAAATATATAGCGGTAGATGTTTTGATCTAAATCGAGCATCATGCCATAAAAAAAGGTGACGAGCAACATGATAATTTTATTCGCAATGGTTGCATAGCTATAAAATACGCTGAAATTCTCGTGCGAATAATTTGATTTCAAAAACTGATTTATTGTAGGGTAAATAATGGGGTTGGCAAAATAATACACTAGAAAAATCGCAAGAAATATGTAGTGATACATCCATACGTCGGCAATATGCCCCACATCCATAGGAAAGAGAACAAGTAAAATCAGAGGCGCTCGTGTGAAAACTCCCAACCAAATCAGGAATCTCTTTTTATTTTTTACTCTGCGCGACCATTCGTTGAGTAAGACCGAAAACGTTAGCACAAACACACTAAACTGAAACAAAACACTCACGCCAACGTCACTACCATGGAGGCTTTTGAGAAACACAAATTCGTTTAAAGCCAACACACCAAGAATAATCCCTTCGATAATGGAATAGGCGAAATGAATTCTAAAGGTATTTTTCTCGATTGCACCAAGCTTTTGGCGGAATATAAATGGCATGTTTTTCTGTTTCTGTTTGCAAAAGTACTTCATAGAATTGAGATATTGCAAAGAATTATTTTGAGATAAAAAAATTATACCGACTTTTGCAGCATAATTATTGAAAATGAAATTTGTTTCTGAATATCGTGATAAAGCACTTGTGGAAAATATCGTGAAAGAAATCCGACGGGTTTCTCATAGAGATATTGCTTTGATGGAAGTTTGCGGTGGACATACCATGTCTCTTCATAAGTTTGGCATCCCTTCCCTGTTACCTTCCAACATTCGTTTGTTGTCGGGTCCGGGCTGCCCTGTTTGTGTTACAAGCAAGAAGTATATAGACATCGCGGTTCATCTCAGCCGTCAACCCGATGTTATTATTACTACGTACGGTGATTTGATACGAGTGCCGGGTTCATCGGGCACTCTTGACATGTCCAAAGCCGCAGGGAACGACATCCGCATTGTTTATTCTACCATAGATGCTTTGAAAATTGCGCGTGAAAATCCGCTCAAGAAAATCATCTTTCTCGGTATCGGTTTCGAAACAACCGCTCCCGGAACGGCTGCCGCTATCATCAATGCACATAAAGAAGGCTTGACGAACTTCTACATCCATAGTTCGCATAAAATTATGCCTCCCGCTATGGAGGCTTTGATTACTGAAGGTGTGAAGATTGATGGGTATATATGCCCCGGACATGTTAGTGCCATCACAGGCTCTAGTATCTACGAATTTATTCCCGCGAAATATAAACTTGGATGTGTGATAGCTGGCTTTGAGCCTACCGATATTTTGCAAAGCATATTGATGTTGGTCAAGCAAGTGGAACAACACGACACTAAAGTTGAGATACAATACAAACGCGCTGTGAAACCTGAAGGTA
The DNA here is from genome assembly GCA_903858655.1 of uncultured bacterium. Lineage (GTDB taxonomy): Bacteria > Bacteroidota > Bacteroidia > Bacteroidales > CAIWKO01 > CAIWKO01. The sequence continues at coordinate 6,724 of CAIOJS010000462.1, forward strand.
ATTTGATTGCGAAAACTATGCTCGACGAAGTATTCGAATTGGGTGAAGAATGGTGGCGAGGCTTTGGAGTGATTCCACTAAGCGGTTTAAAGATACGCGAAGCCTATAAGCAATTTAATGTGTCTTCGCATTTCGACATCCATGTGCCGGAACCAAAAGAAGATAAAGGATGTTGTTGTGGAGAAATCTTGAAAGGATTGAAAAAGCCAAGCGATTGCAAGTTGTTTCGGAAGGTATGTACCCCCGAAAACCCTATAGGTGCTTGTATGGTTTCAAATGAGGGAGCTTGTGCCGCCTTTTATAAGTACGGCAATTAGATTGTATGCTTCCTTCCTCGATTATTCGTAATAATACACGCGCTTCACCCTGCCTGAAACCGATGTAAGTATTTCGTAAGGGATGCTTTCTAAAACCTCGGCAAATTGTTTTATAGACGCCGCATCATTATACACAATAACGGCATCGCCTTCCTGAGCTTCAATGTTGGTGATATCTATCATACACATATCCATACATACGTTGCCAATTATAAACGCTTTATTGCCATTGATGTATAAAAAGCCTTTGCCATTGCCAAGCTTTCGATTTAAGCCATCGGCATATCCAATCGGCACTATCGCAATACGCGCATCTATTGGAGCAACCCAAGCTCTGCCATAACCCACGCTTTCGCCTTGCGGGATGTTTTTGATTTGCGATATAGTGGTTTTCAAACTGCTGACGTTTTGCAGCATTTGTTGCTCTTCTTCAAAATAAGAAATACCGTAAAGCCCAATGCCCAAGCGAACCATATCAAAATGAGCATCCGCAAAACGAGAAATACCTGCCGAATTCAACACATGCACCATGATATCATTGCCAAACTCTCTCTTTAGTTTGTTGGCAGCTTCGGTGAGGGATTGAATCTGTTGTTTGGTGAAATCATCTTCAGCACTATTTTCGCTCGCAGACAAATGCGTAAAAACGGATTTGATGGTAATCTGATCGTGACGTTTTAATATCGCTATCAATTCATCCATTTCTTCGGGATCGAATCCCAAACGATGCATGCCCGTATCAAGTTTTATGTGGATGGGATGCTCGTGAAGTTCTTTTGATTCGGAACTCAGAATGGTATTTATAAGAAGATTTAATGTGCGAAAGCTATAAATCTCGGGTTCTAACTTATATTTACTCATCAAATCAAAGCTCTCTTCCTCGGGATTCATCACCATAATAGGCGTTGCAATTTGTGCTTTACGCAACTCAATACCTTCATCAGCATAAGCAACAGCTAAATAATCAATGTTATGATATTGCAATACATTGGCAATTTCAAAACCACCACTACCATAGGAAAAAGCTTTCACCATCGCCATCACCTTGGTGCCCTTATTTAAACGGCTTTTATAATAGTTGAGATTATGTACCAAAGAGTTCAGATTAATCTCCAAGACGGTTTCATGCGTCTTTTGCTGCAAAATTCTTCCAATCTGCTCAAACTCATAGATGCGGGCACCTTTAATGAGTATCGTTTCGTTGTGAAATTCTGTTGGCGAAAATTTGTTTAAAAAGGCATCTGTGGTAGGAAATAGAGTCTTTTCAATTTTAAAGCAGGATTGATTATTAATGATGGAATTTCCAATACCAATAAAACGAGTAACCCCTTTTGCCAACAATAGATTGGACACTTCGGAATACAAATCGCAATCGCTTAAAGAACTTTGCAAGATGTCGGATAAAATCACCGTGCGTTTCTTATGCTGATTTTGTTGATTCATGAAGTCAAGAGCAATGCTTAGAGAATCCAAATCGGAACTATAACTATCATTAATGATGGAACAATTGTTGATTCCTGCTTTCAGTTCTAAACGCATCGCCACGGTGGTTAGGGTTGCCATTCTTTCGGCAATAAGCGTGTTGTCGTAGCCCAAATGAAGCATCAGCGCCCAACACTGGATAGCATTTTCGATAGACGCATTGTCAACAAAAGGAATACTAATCGCAATGTCGTTGGCGTTGTAGTTCGCTGATATATTGGTTTTATTATTTTCTTTGTTCACGGAAGTAATCATCAAATCGGCTTTGTGTTTGAAACTCCATGCAAAGAAGTTATGCTTTTTGAGAATCTCTGATTGAATGATTCTGTCTTGAATTTCAAAAACATCTGAACAATAAATCAGTTTTTCAACTTTGGTAAATAAATGTAATTTTTCTCCTGTCTTTTGTTTGCTGTTAATGAAATTCTTTTCGTGAGCTGTTCCAATGTTGGTGAAAATACCTATCGTGGGTTGAATGATGGGTTGCAGCATCTTCATTTCTTCCGGCTCCGAAATGCCCGCTTCGAAAATGGCTAATTCATTATCGGCTTGCATCTGCCATACCGACAGCGGCACTCCGATTTGCGAATTATAACTCTTAGGGCTGCGCACAATGTTTTTATCGGGCGAAAGCAGTTGATAAATCCACTCTTTCACTATCGTTTTTCCATTGCTACCCGTGATGCCTATCACAGGAATGGCGAATTGTTTGCGATGATGTGCCGCAAGTTGTTGCAATGCCAATAGGGTGTTCTTGACCTCTACGAAATTCGCATTGGTAAAGACATCCACATCTTCGGGCAAGATGGAAACAATAAAGTTTCGAATGCCTTTTGCGTAAAGTTCATGAATATATTTGTGCCCATCGTTTCGTTGGGTGACCAAGGCAAAAAAAACAGAAGACTCCGTGGCGATAATCTTTCGACTATCAATCAGCAGATGCTTTATTATATCATTATTTCCGGAGACAGAAGTATGTGTGCCCTTTAAAATAATTGATATTTCGGAAATAGTGTATATAGGTATCATTCGGGGAATTAAATTTCCAATTATTGTTTAGGAATCTTCGTCGGATGTTTTATACGTACCTACTTTAAGGGGATTGGCATTTATGGTATCGAAATGATGACGATTATGATGTATGTCGCAGGCTAAATAAATGGCATTGCGGATAGACACGGGTGAAGCGATATTTTTTCCTGCGATATCGTATGCAGTGCCGTGGGCAGGAGACGTTCTGATGATGGACAGTCCGGCGGTGAAATTCACCCCTTCGTCAAAGGCTATCGTCTTGAAGGCAATCATACCTTGGTCGTGATACATGGCGAGGACGCCATCAAATTGACGATATTTCATCGAGCCGAAAAAGCCATCGGCAGGATAAGGACCGAAACATAAAATGTTTTCTTTTTGTGCTTTCTTTATGGCAGGAATGATGATGTCGTTTTCTTCGTTGCCTATCACACCTTCATCGCCCGAATGAGGATTCAAGCCCAAAAGAGCTATCTTAGGTTTGTTGATGCCAAAATCACGAATCAGCGAATTGTTCATCACCACCATTTTGCGAACTATCATATCGGTTGTCAATTTTTCGGGAACTTCTTTTATGGAGACATGCCCTGTGGCAAAGCCTATACGCAGGTTGCCTGCCACCATCATCATCAGATAATTGGTACTGGCAAATTTTTCAGCCAAATATTCTGTGTGTCCGCGAAACGGGAAACGTGCTGATTGAATATTCTTTTTGTTGATGGGAGCCGTAACCAACACATCAATATGTTTGCTTTTTAAATCGTCAACAGCCATATTGAGCGCACTCAGGGAAAGTTGTCCTGCCATTTCAGTGGAGGTGCCGATGTCCACTTTCACTTCCTGTTCGGTACAGTTGATGATGTTCTGACGTTTGGCTACCGCAAATTCAGCTTTTCGAATTACATTAAAATTCAAATCCGTTATGTTTAGCATTTTGCGATGCAAGGACGCTAACTTTGATGAGCCATAGAGCAAGGGCGTGCATATCTCAAGAATATGCGGTTCTACTAAAGTTTTCAGTATAACTTCATAGCTTATGCCATTGAAATCTCCATGCGTGATGCCTACTACAGGCTTATGATCTTTATCGGTGTCTTTTATGTTTGCCATATTATTTTTTCTGCAAATATACTTATAAAAATAGCAATACGACTATTTCTTTATGTGTAAATCTACTAATTATCTATAAATGAAAGAAAAAGAATGTGATATTTTTCTCTGTTATTCAAAAAAGATAGCCTCGGGAAGGCTATTTATCATCTTATGTTGAACAGCATAATCAAACAAATAGCGTATCGCAGCTTTCCCTTTTTCGCCCAAGCTGCGCGTGTAATCGTTCACATATAAATCAATATGCTTTTGAATCACCTCGTCCTGTATCTCCACGGCATGTTCTTTCACAAAATCCATAGAGGACTGCGGATGCTGCATGGCATATTCCACGCTGCTTTTCATGATACGCGACAGTTTTTCTTTCAACGCCTGCGGCATATCTCTTTTGATGACGATGCCGCCCAAGGGAATGGGGAAGCCCGTTTGCTGCTCCCAATATTCGCCCAAATCGGCTATCTTCACCAATCCTTTTTCCTGATAGGTGAAACGGGTTTCGTGTATAATCACCCCCGCATCTATGGTGTCTTTCAAAATCCGCTTTTCGATATGGCTGAAGCGAAACTCATGCAGGTCGGTGGCATCGGGATAGGCAAATTGGAGCAACAAAGCCGCTGTGGTATATTTGCCCGGGATGCCTATGGCAAGCTTGGCGATTTCGTTGTGCGGAAATTCTTTTTTGCCTATCAACACGGGACCACAATTGGAGCCTAAGGCACTGCCCGCATCCAAAAGCTGATAGCGGTCGGCGATATGCAAAAAGGCATTGAAACTCACTTTGCACATATCGAAATCTTCCTGCATGGCGCGTTCGTTCAGTTGTTCGATGTCCTCCGCATCGCAAATAAAATCTATGCCTTCGGTATCTATTTTTTTGTTGATGAGCGCGTCGAAGATAAAGGTGTCGTTCGGACAAGGCGAAAAGCCCAATTTGATGATATATGACATGCTTGCTTGTTGAATTTTTGGAAACGAATTAATGTTTGTGTTACTACTAAATCTAAAAAAAAATGCAGTGGAAAAATCGCTCTATAAACTAAGAGGTCTAAACTCTCACGAGTTTAAACCTCATAAATCTATAAAACTTGTTCTTGTTTTTAAAACAAATAAAACCGGATACTTGAATTACAGGTCTTATTTTTTTGTCGTGCCACATCCGCATCCACAACCTGATTTCACGGGTTTTTCTGCTGGTTTGTCGGCTTTAGGTTTGGTGTCTTTTGTTGGTTCTGCCATGATTTTTTTTAGTTTAAATTAGTTCGTACAAAATTACATTAATAAAACCATCTAACGAGAGTTTTCCGAAAATATTTTATTTATGACGTCATCATGCTCTCAATTATTTTACATAAAAAAATAAATA
>CAIOJS010000463.1 GCA_903858655.1 uncultured bacterium
CCCCACCATAACCTTTGTTGAGTTTGTGGTGAAGGATGGTGAGATGTTCTGTGTCGGCAAAGCTCTCCAGTATTTCTTTTGAATTGTCTTTAGATCCATCATTCACCAGAATGATTCCCCAGTTGTTCCGTTCGCAGAATTCAATTAAAGGAGGCAAAACAATCTTCAAATTCTCTGCTTCGTTGTAGGAAGGAATGATAATAGATAACTTTCTTTTTTCTGCCATGTTTTTATTTTAGAATTGAGATTTTAGAGTTTAGAGTTCATAATTAAGAATTTTTTCTTTGTGGTTCTTTGTGGTTCAACTTTGCGTACTTTGTGGTAAATTCTTTTTCTTTTTCTTTATTTTTCTTTTATCTCAATGAACGCAACGGCTTCACGAGGGGGCACAAGGGGTATATTTTTCATTATTTTTAAGTTCATTGAGCCAGGTAAACGAATGAAAATTTTCGTTAACAAAGATAAATATTATTTTTGAATTGGAAGATACGAATTAAAATATTTTTTTAAGAATAGATAAAATACCCATGGAATCAGGATGTATTATTTGCAGTTTTTTATTTTTTAGACACTAATTTGGGCATATTCTCGTTCAAAATTCGTAATATTGCAAAAAAAACATGAATGGAAAAACCATTAATACTCATAACAAACGACGATAGTTATTCTGCACCCGGAATACGCTATTTGATTTCAGTGATGCGTGAGCTAGGGGAAGTGGTGGTGGTAGCCCCCGACAAACCTCAATCGGGGATGGGTCACGCTATCACCGTGACAGCACCGCTACGCTTACAAAAAATTAAATCGGATCAGCATTATAAAGAATACTTTTGCTCGGGAACCCCTGTTGATTGTGTGAAACTGGCTGTTGGCAAAGTGCTGCATCGCAAACCTGATTTGTTGGTTTCGGGCATCAACCATGGGTCGAATGCTTCGGTGAATATCATTTACTCGGGCACCATGTCGGCAGTGATAGAAGGCGTCATGGGACACATTCCTTCTGTGGGTTTTTCACTTAATGATTACTCACATAACGCCGACTTCAGTCATACGGCACCTTATATAAAGTCTATCTGTCAAAACGTTCTTAAGAACGGACTTCCTGAAAGTGTTTGTTTGAATGTAAATTTCCCGATAAACGATAAAAAAACAAAAGGCATAAAAGTGTGCCGGCAAGCCAACGCCTATTGGAAGGAAGAATTCAGCGAACGCCAAGATCCACATGGCAGGGATTATTATTGGATGATGGGTGTGTTTGAAAATCTGGATATGGGAAAAGATACCGATGTGTGGGCATTAGAAAATCATTTTGTTTCTATTGTTCCTGTTCATTATGATTTGACTGCTCATGCTGCTATTCCGCTTATAAAAAAATGGAAATTCGATGTTTAAATTTTTAAAGAAAGATTCGTTCGTCATGGGCTTGCTGCTCGGAACGTTGTTGCCGTTGGTAGTTTTCGGCATTTTATATTTTATTAATGTAAGTTTCCCCAATTCGGAAACAGGGAGACGTATCTTTAAACTCACCACTATCATGATATTGGGATTGGTTCCCAACGCATTAACCTTGCGTTATTATCTGGTGAATTTGAAAGCCGACAAAAGCGGACGAGGGATTATGTTCATGACGTTCGTATATGCCATTGTATTTATGATTTTTTATATGAAAGAAGATGCCCTCTAACAAAAACAGACAGTATATAGCTATTGCATTGGTCTTGATAATTTCCATTGCATTTATTTTGGTTCTTGTGTTGAAACCTGCCCCGTATAAAAGCACTAAAAATGTTGTGGTACCAAAAACAGAAAAAATGGCGGAGCCTGTGTTTCGGAAAGACGGCGAGTTGGTTTTTTCAACAAAAAAGAAAGTGATGAAGACCATAAGCATCGAAATTGCTCAAACAGATGCTACCCGAGAGCAGGGATTGATGTATAGAAAATCAATGCCTGATAGTTGTGGCATGTTATTTATTTTTGATGGTATGCAGCCTTTAAACTTTTGGATGAAAAATACGCACCTACCCCTTGATATCATTTATGTTGATGATAAGTTCTCTATTGTCAGCATTGCCAAAAATGCTGTTCCATTCTCAGAAGCAAATATCCCATCGGGCAAGGATGCGATGTACGTGGTGGAGGTGAATGCAGGATTTACTGAAAAATATCATATTCTCAACGGAAGTATCATTTCCTTTACCACAAAATAATTTATTATGACACTATTGCAGTTTGTTTGGAATCCATCACCCGTTATAGATTTAGGCAGTATAGAGTTGCGTTGGTATGGTGTGTTGTTCGCCCTAGGTTTTTTTCTGGCATATTCCGTATTGTTTTGGGTGTTTAAGAAAGAAAAAGTTTCCTATAAGCTGCTCGATTGGCTTACCTTTTACTTTTTTCTGGCTGTTCTGGCTGGTGCGCGATTAGGACATTGTTTTTTCTATGAATGGAGTTATTATAAAAATCACATTACTGAGATATTCATGGTATGGAAAGGAGGACTGGCAAGTCATGGGGCAGCAATTGCTATTGTGATAGTACTAATTATCTATGTCAGACAATTCAAGGTAAATGTCTGGTGGTTGTTCGACAGGGTGGCTATTGTCATCCCCATTGTCGCGGCATTTGTACGTTTCGGCAACCTGATGAATTCTGAAATATATGGACATATCACTTCTCTGCCATGGGGATTCATTTACCTTAATGATAAGGAGGCAGGCATGTTGCCTCGCCATCCTACGGAACTTTATGAAGCTTTCACTTATCTATTAATTACGGCTTTGCTATTGTTTTTGTATCGAAAACAAAAAGGTGTGATACGTCCCGGGTTTTTTGTTGGCATATTTCTCGTGATAATGTTTTGTGCACGCTTTCTGATAGAGTATGTGAAAGAAGTCCAGATGCCTTTCGAAAAAGGTATGGCACTTGATATGGGACAATGGCTCAGTATTCCTTTCATATTATTGGGTGTTTATTTCTTATATCATGGAATGAAATCGGATAAAATACCAAAAGGACCCAGCGATTTAAAAAGAGCCCCTAAATCAGAATAACACCATAAGATGTTGTGCCTTTTCTAAATTTAAGGCATAAATCAAAGATTATTTACAATTATTGTGTTGTTTTCTCAACACTTCAGCAAGAGAAAGTGCAGAAGTGTTTAATTATTATGCATGTGTATAGATTTTATACATGTTGTATATCATACTGTATTACTGCATAGTAAACCTTATTTAAAAGAATAGTGTTGTATTATTAAACAGTTATAGTGTTTGATTGTTTATCAGTTAAAGCATTAATATGCTAAATATCTGTTTGTTACAACATATTTATTAATTGGCATTATAGTTGAGAACCACCATAATGAACAATATAAAAAAGAGAAATCATGGTATTCTTAATCTTATTAGCATTTGTTGTAATAGTTTTTACAGTGGATGCAGTCGTCAGATTCAGCAGAAAAGTAGAATCAAAAGCTTCTGCAAAGTCAACAGTTTCATCTCGGGTTTTTAATGAAACTTCTGTTTCAATTCCAAAAGGTATTTATTTTGACAAAACCCATACTTGGGCATTTATGGAAAAATCAGGTGTTGTAAAAATCGGTGTGGATGATTTTCTACTTCACATCACGGGACCACTAAATCGGGTGAGTATGAAAAATCCTGGTGAAAAAATTCGTAAGGGCGAACCTGCATTAACCATCATGCAAAATGGTAAGCAATTGACCATCTCCTCCCCCATTTCGGGCACAGTTAAATCAAGAAATATTGAGTTGATTGTTGATTCTTCAGCAATAAATAATTCTCCTTTTCAAGATGGATGGATTTATACAGTCGAACCTTCGAATTGGGTTAGAGAGTTACAGTTTATGATTATGGCAGACACCTATAAAGAATGGTTGAAAAAAGAATTCTCACGACTCAAAGATTTTCTTGCAACCAACAGACAAATCCATAATACAGCTTTGGCGCCAATAGTATTGCAGGACGGCGGAGAACTTATGGATAATACTTTGGAAGAATTCGGTCCTGAAGTATGGGAAGAATTTCAAACAAGATTTATTAATAATTCCAATTGTCACTATAAAATAGATAGAAAATTGGCAAAAAAAAAGAGTATTCGTCCTAGTGAAAACATAGATGACGAAAATTACCAATAGGTATAATATATCAATAATTATAGTCTAAGTTTTTTTACTTCTTAATTCTTAAAATTATGAGTTTAGATAGACGGGACTTTTTAAAAACGATTGGGATTGCCGGACTTACTTTATGCACTCCTGACATACTTAAAGCAGGAAAATCAAAGGATAGCGATATTGAATTTCGTGGCATGTTGTATGATTCCACGCGTTGCGTGGGTTGTCAGACCTGCGAAACGCTTTGTGCTGAAACGCATGGATTGCCTCCACCTGTAGGAGAACTTAAAGCAGGAGTGGTTAGAAAAACGGATGATCAACATCGTACTGTTGTAAATTGTTATAATACTTCAAAGGGAGAGGTTTTTATAAAAACGCAATGTATGCATTGTAATGAACCTGCTTGTGCAGCTGCATGCTTGACTCAAGCCATGTATAAAACGAAGCAAGGTCCCGTTATATGGAGTGGAAACAAATGTATGGGATGTCGCTATTGTATGGTTTCTTGCCCTTTCGATGCTCCAAAATTTGAATACCATAGTGCCAACCCCAAGATTCAGAAATGTACGATGTGTTTCGAGAAGATAGCTAAGGGAGGCATTCCTGTGTGCGCAGAAAATTGTCCTGCTGAAGCAATTAAATTCGGGACACGTAGGGAGATGTTGACAGAGGCACGCAAAAGGATAGTTGAAAACTCCAAAACATACGTTGATGAAATATACGGGGACCACACAGCAGGTGGCACAGGATTTCTGTACATATCCCCCGTCCCCTTCAGTGAGTTGGGATTGAACACAAAAATCCAAAACGAGTCGTATCCTGAGTTGTCAAAAGGTTTTTTATATAGTGTGCCAACAATATTCGTTTTGTTGCCACCGATTCTTTTAGGAATTTATGAAGCCACTAAAAAAAATCAAACTCATGAAAACAATGAAAACGAATAACACGGCTTTACCGCTTTCAAGAGATAGTAGCAAGCAATCCATTTTTAAGTTTGTTCTTAGCGAACTAAAGCCTAAAGGAAAAATATTCACGCCCTTTAACATCATTTCTATTCCTATAATTCTGACAGGCATAGTTTTGATAGTCATTCGATTTATTTATGGCATTGGCTCTGTTACAAACCTATCCCAAGAGGTTCCTTGGGGTTTGTGGATAGGATTTGATGTTGTTACGGGAGTCGCCTTTGCAGGAGGTGCTTATGTGATAACATTCTTGGTTTATATCCTGAACAGGGAAAAATATCATTCCATAGTCCGCGTAACAGTGCTGAACGGTTTTCTTGCTTATGTTTTTTATGCGGGGGCTTTACTTCTCGATTTAGGCAGGCCGTGGAATGTTGTCAACCCCATTATCGGTAACAGCTTTGGAACTAGCTCCGTTCTCTTCCTTGTGGCGTGGCATTTCCTACTCTATATGATAGCTGAATTAATAGAGTTTTCGCCTGCTATTGCCGAATGGATTGGAGCCAAACGCGCTAGAAAAATTCTATCCGGCATGACTATAGCAGCCGTGATTTTTGGGATAACATTATCCACCTTGCATCAATCAGGATTGGGTGCCTTATATTTGATGGCTAAGGACAAAATCCACCCCCTGTGGTATTCCGAATTCATACCTGTACTATTCTTAGTATCTAGTGTTTTTGCAGGTTTGTCTATGGTTATATTTGAAGGCGCTATCAGTCATAAAGTATTTTTCAAGCAAATCAGCGAAAAGAATCAAACAAGCCAAAAAGGTATCGTATTGGGTTTGGCGAAAATATGTGCAGGTGCGATGTTTGCGTATTTCTTTTTGCAGCTATTGGTTTTTATCCACCAAAAACGTTGGGATTTAATAGATACTCCCATGGGTTATTGGTATTTATTGGAGATGCTTGGATTCGTTCTCCTTCCGATGATACTTTATGTTTACAGTTATAAAAAGAGCAATATTACACTTGCTAAAGTGGCGGCAATCATCACGATGCTTGGCATCATTTTAAACAGACTGAATGTGACCGTCATTGGTTTCCGATGGGATGCGGCAATCCGATATTTCCCCACATGGATGGAGTTTGTTGTAACCTTGACAGTAATATTTACGGAGATTTGGATCTTCAGATGGATTATAAAACGTATGCCAGTGCTCAGTGAGCCACCATCATGGGCAAAAGAAAATAAATAATTAATCAGTTTCTCGACACGATGTTGGGGAGCACAAAACAAATAAATATGGACAGTTTTAATTATCATAATATATTTGACACCAAAGGTTTTGAATATATTGCAATTATCGCATTTTTCCTCGTATTGATTCCTTTTTGGATCCTATTGAATAAACAAGGAGGCATTAAACAGAAAATTAAAAAAGCCTTTAGAATTCTAACTTTTGATGTTCTAAAGATACCTCAAGGTATTTTCCATAGCAAAAACCACACATGGGTATTTATGGAAAAATCAGGCACAGTTTCGATGGGGTTGGACGATTTCCTGTTGCACACCACAGGTGAAGTCACAATAAACTATCTCAAGAATTCAGACGAAACCATCCATAAGGGAGATATCGTTGCAGAAGTTATTAGAGGCGACAAACAGTTGAAAATATATTCGCCAATTACAGGAACAATTCTGAGCACCAACTCACACATTATTGATACCCCTGAGCTTTTGAATTCCGATCCGTATGGAAAAGGTTGGGTATTTACAATAAAACCTGACAAGTGGTTAGAAGAAACTCAACATCTATTTCTTGCCGAACAAGCCACAAATTGGTCGAAAACCGAAATGCTACGATTTAAAGATTTTCTTGCCATTTCGAATAAGAAAAATTCTCCGGAAGCGACCTTAGCAATTCTTCAAGATGGTGGCGAATTGATGGACCACCCCCTTTCAGAACTACCAAATGGCATTTGGATGGATTTTCAAGAAAGTTTTCTCAAATTCAATGACTAAATCCTTTCTAAAACAGCATATTATTGTATTCATCATTGTCTAAAAAAAATAATTATTTATTTATAGTTGAATTATTCAACATATACTAAAATTATTGTGTAACTTCGTTGTCTATTTATGACATAAAAATAATGACATTAAAAAACAAAAATATTCTTGGCAGTCAACTGCTTAGAAAGTATTTAAGGATACAGTCTTCGATATATGCACGGGTTGTTTATATCATTATTATCCTTTCTGTGTTTTTGTTTGTGTCATTTGGTATAATCTTTAGGTCGGTGAACGAAGATTATATGAAAAGTATCATCCGCCAACGCGGTACCAACACCGCCTTATTGGTGGGTAGTGCATTGCACCATTCTATGCTCGAAAACAACAAGGATGCCCTGCAAAACACACTTGATATTATCAACAGAATGTCGGGTATTGATGAAGTGAATCTTTACGACAGCAAAGAAAATCTTGCCTATTCATCCTTTGCAGCAGGCACTAGTGGTCATAGCAACCCTAACTGTTTAGATTGTCATTCGAGCATCAAATCAATGTTGCCCGAGAAAGACAACTTCTACAAAATCATCAACATAAACAGCGAATGTGAAATGAACCAAAATGACAATGGCGACCGACATCTTCTCATAAATTCGCCTATCATGAATGAGAAGTCATGTTATACGAGTTCATGCCATGCTCATGCTCAGAACGAAAAAGTGCTCGGCTCGCTTGTTATTAAAATTCCGCTTAAAGACCTTGACAACACAGTTGAAAAATCCTCACGCGATTTCTATTTACTTGCCACATTTTCAACGCTCTTACTGTTGGGATTTCTCATCATCTTCACTAGAAAGAAAATCAAGAATCCTTTGAATGATTTAATAAATGCTAGTTATGCCGTTTCAAAAGGAGACCGCAACACACGCTTGGAAATTAAACCCAATCAATTGGATGATATGCGGATGGTTTCCATTGCTTTCAACAATATGCTTGACAATCTACAAGCAGCAAACAATGAGTTGCAAAATTGGTCGCAGCAACTCGAATATAAGGTACGAAAGAAATCGGAGGAATTGGGAGAAGTCCAAAACGAACTTATAAACATCGAAAAAATCGCTTCTCTTGGCAAATTGTCACTTTCCGTTGCACACGAAATCAACAATCCGCTCTCCGGAATTTTGATTTATACAAAATTGATTCAAAAACAACTGCTCACTCAAGATTTAGAACCTAGTAAAAAAGAGTCTGTTTTGAAACATCTGAAGATGATTGAAAACGAAACCAAACGTTGCGGTGATATCGTGAAAGGCTTACTAGACTTCTCGCGCAAAGATCAGAATTTCTTTGAAGACAAACACATTCATGAAGTGTTGCTGGATACCGCTGATTTGATGAGCCATTCTTTTAAGATTAGCAAAATCACTTTCCTCATGGATTTTTCAGCTGACAACGATGTGGTCTATTGCAGTCCCAACCAAATCAAACAAGCCTGCATAGCCGTTTTGGTGAATGCTTCGGAAGCTGTTGCCGACAATGGCGAAATCATCTTCAAAACCTTCAATCCTGATGCCCGACACATCACCATTGAAATCATGGATAACGGAAATGGTATTGCCGAAGAAGACATTCCGCACATTTTCGAACCTTTCTTTTCAACAAAATATAATACAAGAGGTACAGGTTTGGGTTTATCCATTGTGCATGGCATTGTCCAAAGCCACAACGGCAAAGTCTCTGTAAAATCGGAGCTTGCGAAAGGCACCAACATCCTTATAACATTACCTTTAAAAAAAGATTAAAGACGATATAGTATGAGTAAGAAGATCTCAATTTTAATTGTTGACGACGAAGATTCCGTTAGAGATTCTTTGTTCAGTTGGTTCATAGAAGACGGCTATAAGGTTGATTGTGCTGAAGACGCAAAGACTGCTTTGACAAAACTTGAATCGGAAAATTACGATATTATTCTTGCCGACATCAAAATGCCCGGCATGGACGGTTTAGAAATGCTCAGAAGGATAAAATCATTAAAGAACGACTCCATAGTGATAGTGATGACTGCATTTGCAACCGTTGATACCGCCGTACAAGCATTGAAAGACGGCGCTTTCGACTATATCACCAAGCCGTTCGACCCCGATGATTTGTCGCATCTGATCCGAAATGCTTCCAAACAGATTTCTTTGACCAAGGAAAATGAAACGCTCAAGGAAAAAGTGATTACACTTCAAAATGTGGAAGATATCATCGGCAAAAGCGAAGCCATGCGCCAAGTGCTCCATCAAGTGCAGAGCGTGGCGCAGTCGAATTCCTCGGTTATCATCTCAGGGGAAAGCGGCACAGGCAAAGAACTTATTGCCAAAGCTATCCATTCAAATTCATCCCGAAAATACTTCCCGATGATTAGTGTTCATTGCGGCGCACTCACCGAGAGTTTGTTGGAAAGCGAACTATTTGGCCACGAAAAGGGTGCTTTCACAGGTGCCATGTATAATCGAAAAGGACGTTTTGAGATGGCAGACAGCGGCACCATTTTCTTGGACGAAATCGCCACTGTTTCGCCTAAGATGCAAGTGGAGTTGTTGCGCGTGTTGGAGAGCAAGACCTTCATGCGTGTGGGGGGCAACAAGGAAATAAGTTCCGATTTCCGTGTGATTTGTGCCACGAATCGCAATCTCAAGCTTATGGTGGACGAAGGCACCTTCCGTGAGGACTTATACTACCGTTTGAATGTAGTGAACATTCATGTCC
This sequence comes from uncultured bacterium, assembly GCA_903858655.1. Lineage (GTDB taxonomy): Bacteria > Bacteroidota > Bacteroidia > Bacteroidales > CAIWKO01 > CAIWKO01. The sequence continues at coordinate 9,811 of CAIOJS010000463.1, forward strand.
CACCCTTGCGAGAGCGTAGTGGCGACATACCCTTACTCACCGAATATTTTATCAAGAAATATTGCACCTCCATGAACAAACCTCCCATTCCTATTGATGAAACTGTCGTGAAACGTTTAGAGGAATTTGATTTCCCGGGCAACATTCGTGAGCTTGAAAACATGATTGAGCGCGCTATTGTTATTGGCAATGGAAAAAAGATATCCCTGAAAGACCTCCCCTTGGAGAAAAACATCATAAGCACCTCTGCCGAAAGCTTGGACGAACAAGAAAAGAGTCATATCACGCTAATTTTGCACAAATATGATTGGAACATCTCGCGTTCCGCAAAAGCACTTGGGGTTGACCGCGTCACCTTATACAATAAAATAAAGAAATACAATTTAAAATCTATTAACAATTAGGATTCCGCACTTTGCTTAACCCCTTTATTACGATTCATAATATTTATACTTTATGAGATGAATCCGCGAGATATCACAGTAATTTCCTTCGGGTATTTTGACAACAATTTTCTGACCAAGGTAGTGGAAAATGTGCGTCATCAATATACTTGTAATGTTATCCTGCGGGAAGGGCATTTTGATTTGAGTGATTTCTATGATGCGGCGCGGCGGCAATATGATGCTAATAGGATTTTGCTCGAGGTGGAAAAGAATTTCAGCGCTGACACCTGCAAAACCATCGGTTTGTTTAATGTGGATTTATTTATTCCGATATTCACCTATATTTTTGGGCAAGCCTATCTCGGTGGGCGCAGTGGCATTGCCTCGCTCTTTCGCTTGAGCAACGAACGCTACGGCATAGCAGCCGATAACGATCTTTTAATCGAACGATTCAGCAAAGAAATCATCCACGAACTAGGTCATAACTTTAATTTGATACATTGCCACGTGCCCGATTGCGTGATGATTTCGGGTAGTTATGTAGAAGACATAGACCAAAAGACGGCAAGCTTCTGTGCAAGCTGCAGGAGCAAGTTGATGATGTAAATTGATGGAGGTCCATAGATTTTTGATTTTATATTTGGGATTTGAATCTTGCCTGCCCGACTGCTTTTTGAAGGCGGGGTATTTGGGTTTTGGCATTTGGTATTTGGAGCTTTAAGTACTTTAAGTACTTCTCACCTTACCCAACTCCTGCAAGCCATCGGACACCCGGCGGACATTGCTGATGACCATCATAAGTTTGTTGTTGGATTCTTTGAGGGTGCAGAAGCGGGGATGCTCCTTCACAAAGGTGAGGATAGCGCTGAAGATGTCGGATTGATAATAGCTTGATTCGGGGTTGGTGACAAAATAACATTTGAGGAGGTGGTCTTTCAGGACGATTTTTTCAATGCCCAACCCATTAGCAATCCAACGCAGGCGCAGGGAATTCATAAGTTCTTGGGTTTGGGCGGGGACGGGTCCGAAACGGTCAATCAACATGTTTTGATATGTCAGGAGGCGGTCTTCGGTGGTGATACTGTCGAGTTCCTTGTAGAGCACGAGGCGTTCGGAGATGTTGGATACGTAGCGATCGGGGATGAGCACCTCCAAGTCGGTTTCTATCTGACAATCTTTTACATAACTCATGATTTCGGGCTGCAGCTTGGTGTATAAATCTTTAAACTCGTGTTGTTTGAGCTCGAAGAGCGCCTCATCCAATATCTTCTGATACATCTCGAAGCCTATCTCGGAGATGAAGCCGCTTTGTTCGGCACCCAAGATGTTGCCCGCGCCGCGTATGTCCAAATCGCGCATGGCGATGTTGAATCCGCTGCCGAGTTCGGAAAACTCTTCGATGGTTTTGAGGCGTTTGCGGGCATCGTCTGTCAGGACGGACATGGGTGGCGCGAGCAGGTAGCAAAACGCCTTCTTGTTGGTGCGTCCGACACGTCCGCGGAGTTGATGGAGATCGCTCAAGCCGTAGTTTTGCGCCTCATTGATGATGATAGTGTTGACATTGGGGATGTCTAAACCCGACTCGATGATGGTGGTGCAGACCAATACGTCGAACTGTCCGTCAATAAAGTCGAGCATAATCTTTTCCAATTCATGCCCTTCGAGCTGTCCGTGACCAATGCCAACGCGTGTGCCCGGGCAAAGTTTTTGGATGAGCGTGGCGATGTCGTGGATGTTGAGGATGCGGTTGTGGACAAAGAAAACTTGTCCGCCACGAGAAAGTTCGTACATGATGGCGTCGCGGATGCTCACCTCGTTGAAGGCGTGGAGTTCGGTCTGTATGGGATAGCGGTTGGGTGGCGGGGTGGCGATGATGCTCAAATCGCGGGCTCCCATGAGCGAAAACTGTAAGGTGCGGGGGATGGGTGTAGCGGTGAGCGTCAGGGTGTCCACATTCACCTTCAGATGGCGCAGGCGTTCTTTGGTGGCTACTCCAAACTTCTGCTCTTCATCAATAATGAGTAACCCGAGGTCTTTATACTGCACGTCTTTACTGATAAGACGATGGGTGCCGATGAGGATGTCAATCTTGCCTTCTTTCAGTTCCTTGAGTATTTCAGTTTGTTGTTTGGATGAGCGAAAGCGGTTGATGTAGGACACCTTGACTGGCAGTTCAGCGAGCCTGTCGCTAAAGGTTTTGAAATGTTGAAACGCTAAGATGGTGGTAGGCACCAACACGGCTACTTGTTTGCCGTCGTTCACGGCTTTGAAGGCAGCGCGGATGGCGACTTCTGTTTTGCCGAAGCCCACGTCGCCGCAAATGAGCCTATCCATAGGGAACTCGGCTTCCATGTCGCGTTTCACGTCGGCGGTGGATTTGATTTGGTCGGGGGTGTCTTGATAGATGAAAGACGCCTCGAGTTCGTGTTGCATATAATTGTCGGGCGGAAAGGCATGACCGTGAGCCGCACGGCGCTCAGCATAGAGTTTGATGAGGTCTTTGGCGATGTCTTTTACGCGATCTTTGGTCTTGGATTTGAGTTTGTTCCATGCATTCGAGCCCAGCCGATTCAGGGCGGGAGGCGTGCCTTCTTTGCTCACATATTTAGACACGCGATGCAAGGAATGGATGCTCACATAGAGCAAATCCTGATTGTCGTACACCAATTTGATGGCTTCCTGAAACTTGCCATTCACTTCTATCTTCTCCAAACCCGCATAACGCCCGACGCCATGGTCAATATGGGTGATATAATCGCCGGGCTGCAGGTTGTAGATTTCCTTGAGGGTAGCTGCCTCGCGACTGCTATAATTATCGCGCAAGCGGAAACGATGATATCGATCGAAAATCTGATGGTCGGTGAAGCAACACAGCTTGAGTTCCTTATCCATGAAACCTTCGTGGAGTGAGGTGTTTACTATGGTGAAATCAGGTTTCAGCGTGGCTTTGCGCGTCTTCAATATATCATCAATAATACTGCGGATGCGCTCCGATTGGCTTTTAGAATCCGAAAAGATGAAGTTGGTGTAGCCTTGTTGGGTGTTTTCGGCAAGCTGCGCTATCAGCAGGTCGAAGTTTTTGTTGAAGGATGGCTGAGGCGCGGTGTCAAAAGTGAAGGTATGGGTAGTTTGAAAAACGTAATGTGTTCCAAATTCAATCAAAGGGTAGTTCAACACCTGTTTGCGCAAGGCTTCGCTGTTCAAAAACAATTCGTGCACTTCGGGGTTGATGCCTTTGTCGTTAGAATAGGAAAGATATTCAGCCGCCTTTTGGTATAACATATCAATATGCTCGAAGGTGTAGCCTGCATCTTCAAACCAAAGCGCCACTTCGTTTCGAAGATATTCCGGCAAGGAGACTTTTGTGGAGATGATTTCGCTGTTCTGCGAGTTGGGAACGATTTTGACATGGTTAAGCTTCTCAACAGAAAGCTGCGAGGAAGGCTCGAAAGTGCGTATGGATTCTATCTCATCGCCAAAGAGTTCGATACGATACGGATTTTCATTGGAATAAGAATACACATCAATAATCCCCCCGCGAACGGCAAACTGACCGGGCTCCACCACGAAGTCAACGCGCTCGAACTGAAAGTCGGTCAGCATCTCGGTGATAGCATCCACAGAAATCTTCTCGCCCATCTTCAAACGTAAGGTGTTCTTCTCAAAAAAGCTTTGCGACACCACTTTCTCCAACAATGCATCGGGATAGGTGACGATGATGAGGTGTTTTTTGCCGGTTTGCAGCTTGTTGAGCACCTCGGTTCGTAGCAGCACATTGGTGTTGTCTATCTTCTCGAAGTTCTTTGGATGTTTATAGGATGAAGGGAAAAAGAGGACGCTTTTCTTGAAAAACTTCACGTCTTGTTCGCCGAAGATATTCTCAATATCATTGCAGAGATACGCCGCCGACTCCTTGTCGGGCATCACCACCAATTGGTTTTTGACCGACTGACGATACACGGCGGCAATAGCAAAAGCCTTGGCAGAGCCGGTCAAGCCCTTGAGCATCATGCGGGCATTGCTATTGACAGACGCCAAGGACGCTATCTGAGCGCAGCTTGGCATTTGCTGAAATTGTTTTATGACTTCGTCGAGCTTCAATCCGAAAATTTTTGCAAAGATATGAATTTTGGATGAAATTGGAGGTAATTGGTTAATTGGTTAATTAGTCAATTAGTTAATAGGTTAATTAGTTAAATTGTTGGGTGGTTACATGGTTATATTGTTTTATTGTTGGATGGTTGGATTGTTGTTTGGTTTAGGCAGAGCCTAAAAAGATATCTACGACTTAGGCACAGGGTAAGCTGAACGGAAAACTTTGTTAAACTATTTTATTATCCCACATTAAAGCAATTCTTTAATTTTATTTTCAATAACTTCTTGGTCACCTACGAATCTTATTCCATAGTACATCCTTTTAAACCTATTTTCTTTGTCAAAAATATAAATTTCCGGATATCCGTTTAGCATAAAACTATAACAATATTTCACACCTTCAACTATCATTTTATATTTGAAATGCTTTTTTTTAATAAATCGCTTTACATCCTTTTTATTATTATATGTGATGGCAATAAACTCTACATCTTTACCTTTAAAATGTTTTTGAATTGAATTAAGATATGGTATTTCTTCTTCGCATGGATGGCATCCTATGAACCAAAAATTAATTACAACAACTTTGCCCATAAGGCTTTTGTTAGTTATTGAGTCTCCGTGTAACATAACAGCATCAAGTTTTGGCATTTTACAGTTTATCATGCTTTCATAATATTTGTCTATTGCTTTTTCATAATCATCCAGTACTTTTTGCCCTTTTATGCTATCGGTAAGAAGATTCATGTCAATAATAGGCCAATTTTCCACTGACCAGCAATCATTCTGTGAGAATGATGTTTTAAATGATAAGAGTAATGCTATCATTACACAAAAGAAATATGGCTTCATAGTTTTATTTTTACAATATTATTTCAACTGCCTGTTTTATTTTATTATACACATCAATACTACCACATACTAATCTGAGTATTCCATTTTTATCAATCACCATATTCATGGGCCAACCTCTAATTATACAAAACGTCATTTCTGCGTTAGGGTAATTTGCTATAACATTATATTTGAATCCTGTATTTTTTACAAATTCTTTTGCCTCCGGTTTCATGTCTCTTGAAAAGGAAATAAAAACAACATCTTTCCCTTTATATTCATCAACTAATTTATTAAGTGCAGGCACTTCATCCACACAAGGTGGACAAGTTGCAAAGCTAAAATTTAATACAATCACTTTTCCAATCAATTTTTTTAATGAAAGAGATTTTCCTGTAATGGTCTTTGCTTCAAAATTAGGTAATTTACAACCAACCAATCTTTGCACAATCGAATCGTTTTTAATAGGATAATCAAGTTCTGAATTTTCAAAATTCTTCATGCAATTTTCAAAACAATTTTCTTGTGCTGATACCATTCCTGTGAATAATATGCTTACTAAAATAATTATTGCTTTTTGCATTTTTGTGGTAAATAATATTTTTTTACAAAGATACAAAATAAATCTTCTTCAATGAACAAAATCTATTGCATATTTTATTAAAATGAGGGAATATTAATTTTATCCTTTAGGGCTTAATAACTCCGCCTTTCAAGGCGGAGTCCGATAAGCATAGAGGCGTTAGGCTTTAGCCTTGACAGGCTGTGTTGTTTTTCAGAGTAATTGGAGTTAATAGGTCAATTAGTTATATTGTTGGATGGTTACATTGTTATATTGTTGAATGGTTTTATTGTTGGATTGTTGAATTGTTGTTTGGTTTAGGCAGAGCCTAAAAAGATATCTACGACTTAGGCATAGCCTAAGCCGAACGGGGAGCCTATAATTTTGATCTTAGAATTGATGACTGTGATAATATTTTTGTTATGGAAATTGGTGCTAGAAATGGAGGAAATTTAATTCCTCAAGTCATAAAATATGCAAGCGGTGTTGATTTAGTCAAATATACTATCAAAGCCGCACTTGGCGAAGATTGTTCCGATTTGTCTATGATAGAACCAAAAGGTTTTTGGTCATGCTATATGATACATAGTCGCGAAGCCGGAATCCTTAACAATGTTTGGATTGATAAAGAATTCAAAAAAAATAACCTCGTTGAATTCAACATGCAATATAATATTGGCGATAAAATTGAAGCTTTTACCGGATCAAATGGCACCTTAGGCACCATGATAATATAGTATAAATCGCAAGACGAAATGTTAGAAAAAATGGATAATATGACTAAATGGGTTAAAGTAATTATTGATACAAATTTATCTCTCACCCACAAAAAATAATTTCTTTTCTTAGCAAAAATATTTTATACGCAATAGCTCGAATCAAGATACGTATATAATTTATTATGTATCAATCTTCTTTCGAGAAGATACGTTTAAAATAAATTATATATCAATCTTCTTTCGAGAAGATACGTTTAAAATAAATTATGTAACAATCTTCTTTCGAGAAAACTCGCATATAATTTATTATTCACCACTATTCATTCGAGAAGATTCGTTTATAATATTATTTATAAGCACTTTACTTCAATACAATCGGATTTTGTATTTTTTCAATCTGACATAATAAAAATCATTAGTGTCCGAGGTAAATTCTTTAAACAACGCGGAATGTATTAATTACCTTGTGTTTTAGAAATATTTCGCCCCGATGGGGCTTACATTTCGTGGCAATCAATATTCCTACCGATATTATGTCCCTACGGGTTCAAATAATCGTCCTACCTATTCTTTTAATCCATGCCCAACAAAAAACAATTTAGCAATTTAACCGACAACAATTCAACCATTCACATTGGGAATCTCTTCACATTATATCATCATTTATTGTTTAATAAATTTCTTCACCGCAGTTTCTTTTTCGGTAATTACTTTAACAAAATATATGCCATCTGCAAACGTAGAGATATCAATATCTGTATGCTTTTCGATGCCATAGATTCTTCTCAGAATCTGACCTGTAGTAGATAGGATTTCAATGTTAGACTTTTGTGCTACAGAAATTCCAATCTTATCCTTTGCAGGATTGGGACGAATGGAGAACAAGTTGGATTCAAATCCATTTTCGTTGATGGCACTTGGTTTGTTTGTTGAAATATTTGAGCGCGATGAATTGTATGATTTTGTGGGATTACAAAAGTTAGGACTCACCACTTCTACCTGATAATACAAGTAGCCTGCCGGTGCATTCAAATCGCTGTAAGAAGAATTGCTTCCGGACGAGGTCCCGATCAATTGTAAATTATGCGTATCTGGACCTCTATAAACATTATAAGTTGAAACCGTGAAGCCTTCGTAGGCATCCCATATTAAATTCCACGTTGTCCCCATCCCCTGATTGATGGAAAGATGCATGGTCTTATGAGGGGAACTTTTATCCGATTCCATCATACAGTCATCTTTTATAGAAATTTGATATTTATTGGATTGTACATCCGGATATGAATTCGTATCCACAAACACACTCATACTGTCATACGCCACACTGCCTATTTTCTGATATATATTTGTGATATTGGTTTCCCGATACATATAAAAAGAATCAATGGCTGCAGATAGCGGTTTGTTCCATACTACCCTGTTTTTATTCGAACTATCAACCCCAACTACGCATATTTCAGGGGCATTCATCGGTATAAGCGAAACATGCAACTGAGTCGAGGCAGTGCATCCATTTGGTGTTGATATGCTTACCGTATAGGTTTGATTCGCATTGACTGTAGTAATTGGGTTCGCAACAGTAGTATCAATAAGTCCTATAGCCGGCAGCCACTCATAAGTCAATAGATTTGTTCCGGTATAATTCGTACTCGTATTTAATGTAGCACTATCACCACATAGTATAGTAGCATCTGTTGCATTAATAGTTAATGCGCCCACATAAACAGTAACATTATCAGTAGCAGTGCAGCCGTTGGGTGTGTTCACCGTAACAGTATAAGTTTGGTTGTTTATTACCGTCGCTAACGGATTTGGTATAGAGTCATAATTTAACCCTGCGGTAGGCAGCCAATGATATAAAAGCGTTCCGCCTCCGGTGTAATTTGAAGTGGTATAATGTAGCTGTGCACTACCTCCGCAAATAAGGTTTTGGTTCATTCCTGCCTCAACAACAAGAGGGTTAACCGAAACCATCACGCTATCACGTGCAATACATCCTGTAGGAGTGGTTATTGTTACAGCATAATTTGTGTTACTTATTGCTGAAGTAATAGGATTTGAAATAGTGTCATAATTTAATCCTGTTGAGGGTTGCCAATGATACGATAATGTTCCGGTGCCTGTGTAGCTTGAAGTGGTATTATCCAATTGTGCAGACCCTCCACACACGATTGTTTTATCCCATCCTGCATTTGCAGTTAAAGGAATTACAAAAACAGTAATAGTATCTCTTGCAATGCAACCATTCTCTGAGGTTGCTGTAACGATATAGGTAGTTGTGTCACTTGGATTGGCTATAGGATTTGCTATGTTAGGATTATTTAAGCCATTTGTAGGCGACCATGAATAAGTTACAACACCCGGGAATTTCATAACTAAGCCATAATAACCATTATCATAGCCATAGCCCACAGCATATCCTGTATTAGCATCCGGGAAATATACGGAATTGAAACCAATCAGCGTGCCATTCACTTGTGGTGTCCAGTTTGTACCACTATTGCTTGTATAAAAAATATCCCCACTCGTACTACTAGCGATATAACCTGTATTTGCATTTAAGAAATAAACGGAGTTCAAATAAAAATTAATTCCGCCTGTTTGAGCTGTCCAGTTTGTTCCACCATTCGTTGTTTTTAAAATAGTGCCATTATGACCTACCACATATCCCGTACTAGCATCCAAAAAATATGTTGATCGTAACTGATTTGTTCCTCCGCCGGTCAATGCGGTCCAGTTTGTTCCGCCATTGCTTGTTTTTAGAATGTTTCCATTATCACCTACCACATAACCGGTATTTGCATCCGCGAAATGAACAGCATATAAATCATAATTTGTTCCACTTGATTGTGCTGTCCAACTTGTTCCGCCATTCGTGGTTTTTAGAATAGTGCCATGACCTCCAGCAATATAGCCTACATTGGTATTTGCAAAATACACGGAATGTAATGAATAAGACGTACTTGTTTGGGAAGTCCAACTTGTGCCACTATTGACTGTTTTTAGTATTATGCCGCCATCTCCAACCGTGTAACCTGTATTTGCATCAGTGAAATAAATGGAATATAACATTACGGGAGCGATTGATTGATTTGTCCAGTTTGACCCTCCATTGGTGGTCTTCATAAATGTTCCACCATCTCCAACAATGTATCCGGTATTAGGATCGGTGAAATAAACGGAATATAAGATTGATGTAGTACTAACAGGGATTGTTAACCAATTGGGGTTAGCATTCAGTTGAACCGGGTTGCTACAGGTAATTGTTTTGTCTAAACCAGCACTGATAGAGAATGATTCAGGTTGGGTAAGTGTGATGCTTTTAATTATGGTGCAACCGTTGATTGCTGTAGAAACTGTGACGGAATAATCTCCCGCACTCAGCCCACTAATGGTATCGGTTGTTTGCCCATTGCTCCATAAATAGGTGTAAGGAGGTGTACTGCCCGTAACCGTGGCAATAATTTCACCGGTAGTTGTTTCATTACAAAGTATGGGCTGCGAAATGCCAAGAGAAACATTAAAAGGCACCCCTGCTTGATATTCGTAAGCACCCATATCAATTCGACATACATTTATACGAGGATTTTCGATTAAATCTGTCGGTGAATAAGTGCCATTGGGATCGCCGGCATCTATACATAGAGAGGTGTTTTGCAATGACCAATTGGCTGATAATCCATTATAACTCGTTCCGCTTCCGCTTGAAGGTGAAACAAACAAGGGGTTTACGTTGATGTTGTTCAAATATATGCCATTAAATGGATTGCCGCCAATTTCAAATGCGGCAGAACCACCTTGAATATCGCAGAAATAAAAATTTGGATGGATTGTTTCATCCAAAAGATATAATTGTTGCCCACTTGTGATAGCTGTGTTGCCATAAATAATACAATTGCGAAAATTAGGTGACGAAGGATCATCGAAATACAAAGCACCACCCAAATTTGCACTATTGTTGACAATAGTAGAATTGTTAATGCTTGGAATGCTCGTCATCTTGCATAAAAAAGCACCACCATTACCCGATGCAGAATTATTGCAAATAAGATTGTCTGAAACAATGACAGTGGTTCCGCTATTAAAGTAAATTCCGCCACCATCCAAAGCTGTGTTATTCGAAATAATGTTTTTATTGATGCTAGGATGGTCCAAACCGCCAGTATAAATTCCCCCACCATAAGTGGCTATATTGCCTGAAATAATATTGTTTGAAACAATTTCTGTTCTTGTACATGAAATTCCACCTCCATTAGTTGCTGTATTATTCGAAATTGTATTGTTTGAAATAATAGCATTGGATAAGGAGTAAATACCTCCGCCCGAAGTATTATTAGTAATAGTATTATTGAAAATATTAGGATTTGCATAATAGCAATAGATTCCTCCACCCGATAGTGCTTTATTATTCGAGATATAATTATTGAGGATGCTTGGATTGGAATACATATCACAACAAAGTCCTCCACCCGAAGAAGCAGAATCGTTTGCAATGAGATTGTACGAAATTATTGGGTTGCAAGTGGTGGATAAAATACTGCCATGGAAATAGATTCCGCCACCAAACATATTGGCTAAACAGTTTATTATACTGCAATGAGATATTACTGCTTTCGAAACATTGCTAAAATAGAGTGCACCTCCCAAATTATTCGGTGAAGAGGTACCTGTGGCTTTACCATACTGAAGTTTGCAATAGATGATTCTAGAAGTATCATTCGTAGTGGGTGTGTTATCAAAACGAATTCCACGCCATCCTGTGCTGATGTTTGCAGCGGTAAAAGTTATGGAATCTGTAATGGTGCCAACAGCAAGTAGCCTGCCTTGAACATTGAGTTTATAGGTGCCTTGAAAATTTACAATTACACCCGGCTGTATGATTAGGGTCGAATCGGTCGGAATTTGTATGGCACCTTGGACTAAATATGGTGATCCGGCAAGTGTCCATATTCCACTTACATTGCCGGCAGGAATAATAGTTGAAGCAATTGTGGTGAGAGGTTGTAAGCTAAATACAAGAATTGCAATTAAATATATCTTTTTCATGGCTTAAATTATTGGTAATTAAATTTTAGTAAAGGTATGTATAATAATTGTAACTATTAATAAAATAAAAGAAAATCAATAATTTATTTGAATCGTCATTTTTTTGATATTATTAAGCCTCTGATTGAGCACAGAAATTAATGAATAGATAATGGTGAATAATAATATTCTACAAATTACGAGAAGACGAATTACTAATGAGTGGTAGTGACAACTAATAACAACAAATAACCACAAATGACATTTTTTTCTAAAATTAAGTGTCAGATTTCATTTTTAGATTGATATAAATCCGTTTTCGCAAAAAAGTGATATATTACATTTTTACGTATCTAAATAATTTATACTTTTGCGCCTACATTGTTTTACAACAAAATGTTTTCGAACGTAAGTCTAATTAAATTATTAATCCCAAAAAAAATGAGTGTATTACTGAATAAAGATTCGCGCGTTCTCGTACAGGGTTTCACAGGTTCTGAAGGTACGTTTCACGCAACTCAAATGATTGAATATGGCACCAATGTGATTGGTGGCGTAACGCCGCGCAAAGGTGGTTCGCGCCATTTGGATCGCCCTGTGTTTGATATGGTGGCTGAGGCGGTTGAAAAAACCAAAGCCGACACCTCCATCATTTTTGTTCCACCTGCCTTTGCTGCCGACTCCATCATGGAAGCTGCCGCTGCGGGCATCAAATTGATTGTATGTATCTCGGAAGGTATTCCTGTCAACGATATGATTTTGGTGAAACGCTATTTGAGCGACAAAGATTGCCGCTTGATTGGACCCAACTGTCCGGGTATCATCACACCGGGAGAAGCCAAAGTGGGTATCATGCCTGCTTTCATTCATCAAAAAGGAAAAATCGGCGTCGTGTCGCGTTCGGGAACCCTCACCTACGAAGCGGTTGACCAACTCACCAAGACAGGCTTAGGACAAACCACAGCCATCGGCATTGGCGGCGACCCGATTATCGGCACCACCATGCTCGACGCTATTAAATTGTTTATGGCAGACCCCGCCACCGAAGGCATCGTCATGATAGGCGAAATTGGCGGTGGCATGGAAGCAGAAGCTGCTTATTGGATTAAAGAACACGGCACCAAGCCCGTTGTTGGATTCATAGCCGGACGCACCGCTCCCATAGGACGCACCATGGGACATGCAGGCGCCATCATCGGTGGAAAAGCCGACACAGCCGACGCTAAAATCGAAATATTAACTCATTGCAACATTGCCGTTGTGGATTCACCCGCGACGATTGGTGAGAAAATGAAAAGTCTTTTATAAACTACTAACCTATTCACGATGAACTTACACGAATATCAGTCAAAAGAATTACTGAAAAAAAATGGCGTTGATGTGGCAGAAGGTATTGTTGCCAACACAGTGGAAGAAGCTGTGGCTGCTGCCAAAGTGATGCAAGAACGCACCAAACGCAATGAAGTTATTGTAAAAGCCCAAATACATGCAGGCGGCAGAGGCAAAGGGGGCGGCATCAAATTGGCGCACAACCTCGACGAAGTGAAAGAAAAAGCCGGAGCCATACTCGGGATGCAACTCATTACACCGCAAACCTCCGCTGCCGGAAAAAAAGTAAATAAAGTCTTCATTCAGGAAGATGCCTATTACGACGGTCCTTCCAAAATAAAAGAATTTTATATCAGCATTTTACTGAATCGCAACACCTCTAAAAACATCATTATGTATTCCACCGAAGGCGGCATGGAGATAGAATTGATAGCTGAAAAAACACCTCATCTCATCTTCACCGAAGAAGTGGATCCCTTTTTGGGATTGCAAGATTATCAGTGTCGCACCATCGCTTTCAACCTGAAAGTGGAAGGCGTCGCTTATGGCAATATGTTGAAGTTTTTGAAAGGTTTGTACAAAACCTACATTGATATTGACGCAGCTTTGGTCGAAATCAACCCCGTGTTGAACACCACCGACGACCGCATCCTAGCTGTGGATGCCAAAGTGCGTCTCGACGACAATGCCCTTTTCCGTCATCCCGATTTGCTCGCCATGCGCGACCTTACGGAGGAAGACCCCACGGATGTGGAAGCCGGCAACAACAAATTGAATTATGTGAAACTCGATGGCAACGTAGGCTGCATGGTCAACGGTGCCGGACTCGCCATGGCTACCATGGACATCATCCAACTGGCAGGTGGCGAACCCGCTAACTTCTTGGATGTGGGCGGCACAGCCAATGCCGAACGTATCGAAAAAGCATTTCAAATTATATTGAAAGACCCCAACGTGAAAGCCATTTTGGTTAACATCTTTGGTGGTATCGTTCGTTGCGACCGCGTGGCGCAAGGCATTGTGGACGCTTATAAATCTATCGGCAACATCCCCGTGCCCATCATCGTGCGCTTGCAAGGCACCAATGCCGTCGAAGCCAAACAACTCATAGAAGCTTCAGGATTAAAAGTTCATTCCGCCATACAACTGCAAGAAGCTGCTGACTTGGTGACGATGTTGGTGAAATAAGAGTCCATTAGCTATTAGGCTGTTAGGATTTAGTCGAAACAATAATGGAGGGCTTCACGAGAGTGGAGCCTTCGCTGTTTAGGGGGGTAGAATAGTACACTAATAATGTAGATTTTTCTATCAATTGAAATGATGATTAGGCTGAGCATTAGAGACGAACTATTTGAAGAATAATCAAAAAGAAATAGCATTAGTAAACTAAAATCTATACTTTTGTGCAAAATTAATTTGTAGAAAAAATTCGTAGAAAAAACTCGTAGAGAAAATCAGTAAATTTGATGTGGTCAGCTTTTTCAGCTATCACACCTTAATAAATTAAATCTCATTCAAAAATCTCATCATCATGAAAAAAAAATCACTTATAACGCTTTATTCGCTCCTGTTTTCAGGATTGTTTCTTTTTACCATTTCATGCAAAAAAGAAACAACGATACCCGAATTGTTTACAACTGATATTTCAGCTATAACGCAAACCACTGCTTTATGTGGTGGTTATATTAACGCTGATGCCGCTAAAAATGCTGAAATTACCGAAAGAGGCGTGTGTTGGAGTTTAAGTTCCAATCCTACTATTGCAGATAATAAAACATCTGAAGGAACAGGTTCGGGAAGCTACTCAAGTGTTATTACCGGACTTACTGCGGGAACGGTGTATTATATGCGTGCCTTTGCCACCAACAGTGCCGGAACAGGCTATGGAAATATCATTTCTTTCACCACCACCCAGGCGGTTTTGGATTATGAGGGCAATGTTTATCACACGGTGCGACTTGGAACTCAAACCTGGATGGTCGAAAATCTTCAAGTTTCTCACTTTAAGGATGGCAGCATCATACCCTTTGTTATGAATGCAAGCACATGGAATGGTCTATCAACGGCAGCTTATTGCCATTACAACGATGATTTAACGGTTGCGGAAGTTTATGGTAAGTTATACAATTGGTATGCGGTTCACGATAGTCGCGGCATTGCTCCCGCAGGATGGCATGTGGCTTCGTGGGCAGAATGGGCTACGCTTTATGATTATCTTGGAGGCGCAGACGTTGCCGGTGGCAAACTAAAAGAGAGCGGGTTGGTGCATTGGCAAAGCCCCAATACAGGCGCTACCAATGAAACTGGATTTACTGCTTTGCCTGCAGGCGAAAGAAACGATGCGGGAACTTATATGCAAATAGGTCAAGTGGCCTATTGGTGGACTTCCACAGAAATTCTTAGCGGTTGGTCAGGGTTTATGGATGTGACAAGCGGGAGCACTGTTGCACAAAGTAATTATACAGGGCAAAAGACGGGCTTTCCTGTTAGGTGTGTTAAAGATTAAAGAAACTGCCGACTTGGCAACGATGTTGGTGAAGTAGGAGGCTATTAGACTATTAGGATTTAGGGAAGAATTGGATACTTATCGCCCATATTTTCATCCAAACATCCGAAAATAATTATTTCACATATTGCTTCTCTACGTCATAAATAAATCTACTTTTGTGGAATTATTTATAGCATGGTTTATGTCAAAATTCCTCATCCCAATTATTCGGTTGTGCGACGCATTATTAAAAAGTAATGCATTACTATTCAACCGATTTATACGCTCCTATATCCTAGTTGCCTCTTTAGTGCTGCTATCGTCGTGCACCACTTTTAAAATGATATTTCTAAATATCGCGTCCATCAACGACCTAAAACATTTTCATTACAAAGAGATTTCCCCAAACAATCCATCGAATCCTTTTATGCTTAGCCCTAACTTCAAAATTCCTAACATAGACGCATGGATGACCGCAAAAAATAATACCCCCCAATTAAATCAAGAGAATTTTCTAAAAAAGACAAATTCGACGGCATTTATCATCGTTAGAAACGATACGATTTTATATGAATACCATGACCCGGCTTATGCAAATGACCGACCTGAAATAGAATTTTTTAAAGTTGATAAAGATAAGATTATATTTGAAGAAGAAGTTACCTTCAGCTGGAAAACTATTAATTCTGATAAAGTTTTACTTAAACCTTTTGGTATAGTTCAACCAATAGGTGAAAAGACC
>CAIOJS010000464.1 GCA_903858655.1 uncultured bacterium
GTAGAAGAATTGATTGAAAAGATGGGCGCTGTAGTACATAGCTAAATAAGCCAACTTGAATCAAAAGTCATTCTAAATAATTTTAGCCTTAAGGATAAAAATGGATTATCTAAGCGCTTTGAAAATTATTCACCATGAGTTATCACCAGACAACTACGTCGAAATTGGTTGCAGGCTTGGCAAAAGTATCAGTTTGTCAAGATGTCAAAGCATAGCGATTGATCCGGCCTTTGAAATTAAAACAGAAGTTCAGGCGCCCGTCAGGCTTTTTAAAATGACAAGCGATGAGTTTTTTCAACAATATAACGTTAAAGAACTTCTAGGCAATCCCATAGATCTCGCATTTATTGACGGGATGCACAAAGCCGAATACGTTCTCAGGGATTATATAAATATTGAAAAAAATAGTCATTTTGGGACGGTTATCGTTATTGACGACGTCTTACCTGAGAAAATAGAATGGACTACCCGCGAGCGTTTAACGCAAGCATGGACTGGCAACGTCTACCAAATAATCGCCATTCTTCGACAATACAGACCCGATTTGCAAGTGCAAGTCCTTGATGTGGAAATGAAAGGCATGGCATTGATTACAGGCGTAAACCCCGCTTCGACGAAACTTTTAGAAAACTACAACGCTATTGAGTATGCAATTATTGCCGATAAGTATAAAATTAACTCGGCAGAATCTATAAGAAATTCTATTAAACCAGTCTCTACAAACGAAATTTACAACTTACTGCTCGATATAAAAAAAAATCGAAGCCTGTCTGCTGATCAGTTCAGATCGCTTGATAAAGGCATTAAAAGTATAGATACGGAAACTTTATACTTAAGTCTGTTGAAATCGTCTCTGCTAAATGAAATATATTTGGATAATGATTTGAGGTTGCTTTATCTTAAATGGTGCATGGAGGGCAGCAGGGATTTTGACCACGCTGCCTACAACGATGTCAGACGCCTTTTGCCTGATGAATACAAAAAATTGTGTGAAAGCAGACGGGTTGGTCGATTTTATGATCGAAAGATAGAAAATGCAGGGTTTTCCCTTTCCATGATGGGGCGGCTACGAATGGACAATTTACACCAATGCTTAACCACCATACAACAGGAAAATATTTCTGGTGATTTTATTGAATGCGGCGTTTGGCGGGGCGGAGGCACGATTTTTATGGCGGGATTTGCGCGCGTCAACGGGTGGAATGATCGAAGAATATTTGTCGCCGACTCGTTTGATGGTTTGCCAAAACCCTCGTTGGAACAGGACAAAAATTTGGATTTGAGCAAGGGGGTTTATCCTGAACTGGCAATAGCCTTGGAAACCGTGCAGGATAATTTTAGAGCATATGACTTGCTAAACGAACAAGTAATATTCCTAAAAGGCTGGTTCAAAGACACTTTGGGAGACATTAGGATTAATCAATTAGCACTTTTGCGGCTCGATGGTGACTTATATGAATCCACAATGGATGCCTTGCATCACCTATACGATAAGGTTGTAAGCGGTGGATTTGTAATTGTTGACGATTTTGGAATGATAAATTGCGAGAAATCGGTGAATGATTTCTTTTTGAATAGGAACGAACCAATGCCAAAAATTCACAAAGTGGATTGGACAGGTGTTTATTGGCGGAAATCATAATGGTTATATCAGGTCTTTATTTTTGTAAACCTATACCTCCACCACATTTTTTAGCTTTAAGGATTGATCAATGAGAGATTTTCAGACACCATTAAACTCTAGTTTTTTAAAAGCATATCAAACGGGCGTATTATCTTATAAATACAAAAATATACCATGCCTTAAAAGTCCTTTGGATATGGCAATTTACATGCGCCTTTTATGGCTGGAGAAACCCAAAACTATTATCGAAATTGGGGCAAAGCATGGGGGGAGTGCATTGCTTTTTTCAGATTTGTCAAAAATCATGGAACTGGGTTGCAGAATTGTATCCATTGATATCAATCCCCCCTTATTCCTTGATATTGAAAGTGTAAGTTTTGTACATGGAGATATCCTTAAGATTGAGGAAGTATTTGACAAAAATCAACTTTACGCACTTCCCAGGCCATGGTTTGTTGTGGAAGACTCTGCCCATACTTATTCTGCTTGTTTAAACGCATTGAATTTTTTTTCGACCGTCCTTCAAAAGAGAGAAATGATGGCAATAGAGGATGGCATTCTCGCCGAGCTGGGCCTTACGGAACAGTATGAGGGTGGACCAAATAGGGCAATCGGTGATTTTCTTACCCAAACCCCCAATTGTTTTGACATCGAAACAATTTATTGCGATATGTTCGGTGTCAATGCAACCTACAATCCCAATGGATATTTGAGGAAGAAATAATAATGGAGATGGAGAAGGGACGAATTATTTTGCCAATCATTATTTGTAAATAGTACTGAGACGTCATGCTCCACTATAAAGATTTTTCCTCAAGTAACGCAAGGAACCTTTCCATGATCAGTAGCCTATTAAATAAAATACAAAGCTTACGCCCTGATGACGCTAACCCGAGGTTGGGTATGATAGAATCAGAAGCTAAAGTTAATAGTTATTGGCGACAATTAAGCGAATCTGAAATTGCCGCCGGACAGCATAGAAATATGGTGGGCGGGCTTTGGGACGAAATCGGCAACCTTCAATTTGAGTTTATGAAAACAAGTGGGCTTTTACCTAAACATAAATTGGTTGACATTGGTTGTGGTGCAATGCGAGGAGGAATCCACTTTGTTCGTTATTTAAACAAAGGGAATTATTTCGGTTTGGACGTAAATGCTTCTCTGATTGCTGCCGGGAAATTAGAGCTTGATGCTGTCGGGCTATTAAACAAATCACCAACCTTGCTTGTCAATGATCAGTTTGAATTATCATTACTGTGCGAAAA
>CAIOJS010000465.1 GCA_903858655.1 uncultured bacterium
CAAAATCACCAACAGTAACATCCGGATTAGCACCTGAATTCGGACAAAATATATTCCCTACTCCCATGGTAACACGTTCACGAATTCTTGCTGTGGGATGAATAAAATTGATGAATTCAGCACCCTTGGATTGTAGCTCTCTGCATATCTTTAGTCTGATTTTTCCATCACCTATCGCACAAATATATAGCGCGTCACGATCAACTATATGTTCAGTTAATGTTCCTAAAATTGGATATCCGGTGTCGATACCATTAAGAGCCTTTAAGTTATCATCAAGAAAACCCTTGATGCGCCATTCACAGTTGCCAGTGTTAATTATATCATGAGCGTAACTTAATAGCTCTCTGCCAAAACCACCAGCGCCTATAATAATTAGTTCTTTCAAATTTCACCTCGTCGTTGTATATCGCTGTTTGAAATATTGGTTATGACAATCTTCGTTTGTAATCCCAATGAAATTATAGACTAGCCACACACTTATACCGCACAAATGTATCGATGTCACGTACACGAATTGCCTCACTAGAAATCTATTCCAAATAGTATCGTTGCCTCATATAGAAAATCTATTCGAAAACATTCAAAATGTCCCTTAGATAAATCGGGAGGGGCAGAAAATATGAGGCTACCTATGCAGGATAAAAAGCAAATTGCTCGAATTACTTCAGAACGATACATTGCAGCACCGAAAAAACAACGCATAGCCATGCTGGATGAATTTGCCGCTAATATGGGATACAACAGATGCTACGCAGCTTATGTGCTACGTACGGCTTTTATCCGAAGTCACAAGGCTAAACCCTTAAAAGTGAAACAACATCGCCCGAAAAGGGTGATTTATGACCGTTTCGTTGCCTCCGCTTTGTTTAAGCTTTGGCCGCTTATGGATTATATTTGCGGCAAACGTCTAGCTGCGGCTTTGCCAGCCGTTATCGACAACTTAAAGCGACATGGCACATTAAAATTATCTGCCGACGTTCAAAGAAAATTGCTCTGCATAAGTCCGGCTACAATTGAACGTATTATCTCGCCATACCGAAAAACACTCAAAATTAAAGGCATCAGCTACACAAAACCCGGTTCATTGTTGAAACATCAGATTCCTGTTCGCACTTTTGCCGATTGGAACGAAAAATCTCCTGGCTTTGTTGAAATGGATCTGGTTGCTCATTGTGGTGGTAACAGCCGCGGCGATTTCATTCATTCTCTCAATTTCACCGACGTACATACAACATGGACTGAAACTGTAGCAGTGCTTAACAAAGCTCAGGTTCACGTTTTCAAGGGCATTGTACAGGCACGCTCACAATTACCATTCCCTCTTCTCGGCGTGGATTCAGACAACGGCAGCGAGTTCATAAACCATCACCTCGTCAAGTATTGTAGCGATAGTCGGCTCACCTTTACTCGTTCGCGCAGCAACAAGAAAAACGACAATTGCTTTGTTGAACAAAAAAACTTCTCTATCGTCAGAAGATTTGCCGGATATTCTCGTTATGACACCATTGAAGAGTTACGGCTCTTGAATGAAATGTACGCTAATGTGAGATTGTTCCTTAATTTTTTCACACCTACCATGAAGTTGATTTCCAAGCATCGCGATGGCGCGAAGGTTGTTAAAAAATATGATAAACCACTTACTCCGTACCAACGCGTTCTCGCATCCCCTCTTGTCTCAGACGAAGACAAACGCCAATTATCAGCTCAGTTCGCTTCCATAAACTTATTATCCGTCCGAAGAAACATTCTCTCAATCCAAAAATCTCTTCTTAAATTTAACTCCAAGAAGAACAAAAACGATTGATCTCTTGAATAGATTTTCTAGTGAGGTAACGTTCTGAATTACGAATAGATTTTCTGATGAGGTAATACGGTACAACAATTTAGGTTGTATGTCTGCATCTTTAAGTGCTGACACAAGTACTTTAACACCTTCGCTAACTTTATTAAATCAGTGTTCACTATCAAATAATTCTAAAAAAAACATACACACCAGATCATCGAATATTATTGATCATTAATGA
>CAIOJS010000466.1 GCA_903858655.1 uncultured bacterium
ACCAAATCCTAACCTCACACCTGAGGCCAACGGCCACACAAAATGGACGTCCTAGGCCTGGTCAATCGAGCCTCGCAGACCATATTCGGCGCCAACTCGGACGACGACTTCTCCGATCGCCTCAACTACCGCTACACAGTCGCTCTCCTCATTCTCTTCACCATCGTGCTCACTACCGGCCAGTACAGCTCCGAGAAGATCAAATGCTGGGTGCCTGCTCACTTCACGTCCAACTACGAGTCCTATGTTTCCCAGATATGGTAACTTTTCAACGTTTAAACAGTCACCAGCTACTTTTCTCAAGTTTCAATGAATGCTCGTCTTCAAAGCTGGGTGTCCAACACGTACTACTACGATCCCATGCAGAATATACCGAAGAGTTTTATGAGAGCTCTCATATCGATATATACCATTTCCAACCAAAAATCCCCTGAAATCCCCATCTTCTAAAACCAACTCTTTTGTTGTTGTTTTTCCATTACTGCCCGTAATACCAATAACTGGTATATTAATTTTACTGCGACGAAATGTAGCTAATTTCTGTAAGGTATTCAACACATCGCCTACAAAAATAATACGTGGGTCGTCAACAGATTGTTTTTCGTCAGTTACAACAAAAGAAGCTCCTTTTTCGAGAGCTTGTAAAGCAAATTTATTTCCATTAAAACGTTCACCCTTCAAACAAAAAAAGAGCGCATCCTTTTGGATGATGCGTGTATCAGTACATATAACAGGGTGCTTTAAAAAAAGTTGGTATAAATCGTCTATTTTCATTGAGAAGAAAGAAGTGAAAAATTAAAATAAGTAAAAACCCCACTTACACTGTAAATGGGGTTCTTGAAAATAGAAATCAAATAACTAGTATTTTCCAACAGGGCTACCAACGCGTGTCATTGCGCATCTAAAGCCAATATAATCTGTTGAAAGGTTTTCATCGAGGAACTTACGGTTGCCGGGGCTTATCCAATATTGTCTGTCCGTCCAAGAACCGCCTTTATAAACGCGCGCTTTATCATTGATCATTGAGGTGTTGCCATAATCATACATACCATTTTTTGTTTCAGTATTTTCCTGAGGAGAAGTCCAATCGCCATCGCCTTGTTGTAAATAAGATGTGTAATCCCCATCCAAAAAGTTTTTATTATCTGCTTGACGGTAGTTTCTTCTGTCTTTGCTTTCTTCAACAGTAACATCACGCATTTTTATACGACCCAAGCTATCTTTATCTTCGAGTACACCGTCATTATCACGCATTTGTGTCTGAAATAAATTTCCTCTGAAAGGTCTAAAATCAGTAACATCTTCAAATGATAAAGGTCTGTAAACATCCATTACCCATTCAGCAACATTGCCTGCCATGTTATACAAGCCATAATCATTGGGCCAATATGAATAAACCGGTGCCGTGATGTCTGCAGCGTCATTTAAGTTACCTGCAACACCCATATTATCACCTCGACCCCGTTTGTAGTTGGCAACAAATTCGCCAAGATTATTTGCTCTATCATTACGTGCTATGTGACCGTTCCATGGATAAATTCTACGTTCAAGAACGCGCTCGTAAATAGTATTTCCAATCAATCCAAGAGCAGCAAATTCCCATTCAGCCTCAGTTGGCAGACGATATTTAGGTAATAACATACCATCCTCCATACGTACTTTGCGTGTGCCCGAACCGGTAGGATTCATATCATAAAGGTCTTTGTTGACCATTCCTTCATATTGTCCTGCAAGATATGCATCTGTATTAAAGTTTTCTTCATTTTGTTGATTAGGATCCATTTTTAAAACACCTTCACGAACCAAAATTAATTCATTAACACGGTCAGTGCGCCAATTACAATAATCCGCTGCCTGAACCCAACTAACACCTACAACAGGATAGTCACGATAGGAAGGATGACGCAGATAATAATCCACATAAGGTTCATTATACGCTAATTTATCACGCCATACCAAAGTATCTGGTAAACGTTTCTTTAAAACTTCGGGATAATCAACGCCGAAAACTCTTTTGGTCCAATACAAGAATTCACAATAATCAAAATTGCGAACTTCAGTTTGATCCAAATAAAATGACGAAACAGTAACTCTTCGAGCTATATTATCCCAATCATAAAGAACATCTTGTTCCGTTCTGCCCATCATGAACGTACCACCTTCAATAAGAACCAAACCTGGACCTGTTTCTTGTTCCTCATAAGGCACTAACTCAAAACCACCATTTTTGGGATTATTATATTCCCATCCGGTAGTTGATGACACATCTTTTTTGCATGAAGTTAGAAATAATGAAGATATTGCTACACTTGCTAAAAAACCGATAAAACTTTTTCTGTACATATTTTTGTTTGTTTTGTGTGTTTCTATATATAACTAAAATTGTGGGCAATTTATTGCTCTTACATGTTTTCTTGGATCTTTACAATTAAATTGCAAAGCAAAAGAAACTTC
>CAIOJS010000467.1 GCA_903858655.1 uncultured bacterium
AATAAAGGCTATAACAAATGGCGGGGTTGGATTGAAGCTTTGTCAGCCCTGATGTTCCAACCTCAGTTCTATTTATCCTTTTAGGCTTTGCCAAATAAAAACAATGTAATCATTCAACCAGCAAATAAAATAAGTTTTACTTGGATTGAATTAATTTGTAATTTTGTTGAATGAATTTTTTTTTGCACGAGATTGAACCATTTTTTAATAACTGCTATTTTAAACTTGACAAATAATCTTATATTGAAATCATATGAAAAAATTAAAGTATCTATCATTAATAGTTGTAATATTAACTATTGTAATATATCTGATTTGGACAAGATGTTCAGAGAAATCTGCTATACAAAAGGGACAAGCTAAATTCGACAGCATCAAAAAAGTGGAAGAAGCAGAGAGTTTAGCACAATTAAAAAAGATAAATACAGAAAAAGCAGAAAAGGAAAAAAAGATGCAGGAGGCGTTAGCCATTATACAAGCTACCCCAGCATATAAAGATAGTGTAAAAAAAGCAGAAATTTTAATTGAAAAACAAAAAAAGCAACAAGAGTTAGAAGTGCAAAAGCAAAAGAAACTTGCAGAAGTTGAAAAAAATAAATTCAACAAATTTCTTATAAAATGGAGTAAAAAAATTTTAAAAGAGAATGTTGAATTTATGTGTAAATACGAATGCTCCGAAACAGTAATTACATTTATTCTTTGCGCAGAAGGTAGTAAGAGTTTAAAGACAAATAAAGAAATGTGGATACCTATATTAACTAATAAGTTTAATGAGGATGCTAGAAAGGAAATGGGAGATATCTTATGGAAATATCCAGTTAGAATTAATATGATTGGTTCTTCGAGTACTCCTTAATAATGTAAAACCTGTTGCGCGAAGTCCGCAAATCGTTATGGCAAAGTTTGCAACTTCTAACCCTTAATACCCTATAAAACGAATTATTTGTTTTTCAAAAATTGTTATTACCTTTGCAAAAAAACTGCACCATGATACGCACTATATTAATTCCATCAAATACTGATTTGCATTTATTAATCCCCAAAGATTATGTAGGCAAACAAATAGAAATTTTACTTTATCCTACGGAAGAAGTAACAGAAGAGAATGTCAAAAAAGTGAGTACTGCACAACTTCGCGGAACACTTAATTTGTCGGAAGAACAATATAAGGATTTTCAACAACACGCTAAAGATACTCGCACCGAATGGAACAGAGATATTTAATAGACACGAATGCTATTATTGACTATTTAGATAATAAATTACCTGAAAAAGGCACGAACCTAATTGACGGGATAGATATGCTAATTTCTATTATTAACCGTATGGAATTATTATCTTGGAATGAAGCAACAGGTGAGCAAATACAAGTATTAGAAGCTTTTATTAATAGCTCTATTGTTTTTGGCTTAGATGAAAAAACAATTCTTAAAGCTATTGATATTCGTAAAAACATCCGCTTAAAACTCCCCGATGCAATTATTGCCGCTACTGCTTTAACAAATGGGTTAATTTTAATTACCCGTAATATTTCTGATTTTAAAAACGTTCCCGAACTTCAGATTATTGACCCATGGAATTTATAATTCCAAAGTTTTAAGAATCTATTGTGCACACCCCTCTCAACCCTCAGGCACTCCAAGTACTTTAAATACTCGAAGTACTTTAGGCACTTTAAGTACTCCCCGCCACTTCCTTCATCGAAAGCCCTACCCTCTTACGTTCCATATCCACTTCCATCACCTTCACCATCACTTTTTGGTTGAGTTTCACCACTTCGCTCGGTTTGGAGATAAATCGGTTTGCCATTTGGCTGATGTGCACCAGTCCGTCTTGATGCACGCCGATGTCAACAAAAGCGCCAAAAGCGGTGATGTTGGTTACGATGCCCGGGAGCTCCATGCCCACGATTAAATCTTTGATGTCGTGCACATTTCTATCAAACTCAAACATATCGAACCTTTTGCGCGGGTCGCGTCCGGGTTTGGCTAATTCGAGCAAAATATCATTGATGGTTGGCAAACCTGCCTTTTCGGTAACAAATTCTTCGGGTTTAATCATTTTGCGCAGGTTTTCGTCTTGCATCAAATCGGAAACCGTGCAGGAGAGTTTCTTTGCCATACGGTCAACAATGTCGTAGCTTTCGGGGTGCACGGCACTGCGGTCGAGTGGATTTTCGGCATCCGAAATCCGCATAAAACCTGCTGCTTGTTCAAAAGCTTTGTCGCCAAAACGCGCCACCTTCTTCAAAGCTTGGCGCGAGGCAAACAAACCATTCTTGCTGCGATGTTCAATGATGTTTTTAGCCAAGGCAGGACCCACGCCCGACACATGGGTCAAGAGTTCCTTGCTGGCAGTGTTCACGTCAACCCCCACTGAATTCACACAACTCACCACCACATCCTGCAAACTCTTTTGCAGCTCGGGTTGATTCACATCATGTTGATATTGACCTACACCAATGGATTTGGGGTCAATCTTCACCAATTCTGCTAAGGGGTCCATCAGCCGCCTGCCGATGGAAACGCTTCCGCGCACCGTTACGTCATACTGCGGAAACTCCTCACGCGCCACCGCCGAAGCAGAATATACCGATGCGCCGCTTTCGTTGACCACGATAGCCACCACATCTTTTTTAAATTTGATGCGCCGAATGAAACTCTCCGTCTCGCGTCCTGCCGTGCCGTTGCCAATGGCGATGGCTTCAATTTTGTAAGCATCCACAAGGCTCTCGATTTTATTCATGGCTTGTTTGGCTTCGTTTTGGGGCGGATGCGGATAAATGGTTTCGTTGTGGAGCAGTTTGCCCGATTTGTCCAAACACACCACCTTGCAGCCGCTCCTGAATCCCGGGTCGAGTGCCAACACATTCTTTTGACCTAAAGGCGGCGAAAGCAACAGTTGTTTCAAATTGTCGGCAAACACGCGTATGGCTTCGCTGTCGGCACGTTGTTTGGCTTGTTGCCGCATTTCGGTTTCCATCGAAGGTTGCAACAAACGTTTATAGGAATCTTTGATGGCAGCCGTCACAATTTCGCCCGAGCGATTGCGTCCTTTCACAGCAAAGCGTTCGATGATTTCCAAAGCTTTCTCTGCCAAAGGCTCAATCACAATTTTCAAGAAGCCTTCGTGCTCGCCGCGAAACATGGCTAACACCCGATGGGAAGGCGACTTCACCAAAGGTTCGCGCATCTCATAATAGGTTTCATAATTGCGTCCTTCAATTTCCTTTCCTTTCACCACTTTGGAAGCGATGAAGGATTCTTTCTCGAACAACAAACGGATGCGTGCACGTATCTGCTGATTTTCGTTCACCCATTCGGCAATGATGTCGCTCGCACCGGCAATAGCTTCTGCAATGCTGTTCACGCCCTTTTCCGCATCCACATATTTAGCCGCTTCTTTCTCCACATCCATATAATGTTGGGCATAAATAAGCGTAGCAAGAGGTTCCAAACCCTTAGCTTTGGCAATAGTGGCGCGGGTTTTCCGTTTGGGTTTATAGGGGAGATACAAATCTTCGAGCTCAGCCATGGTCATGGCTGCCATCAATTGTTTCTCCAATTCGGGCGTCATTTTTTCTTGCTCGATGATAGATTCCAAAATGCTTTCGCGACGTTTGTCCAAATCGCGCATTTGTCCGATGCGGTCGCGGATAGAAGTGATATCCACCTCGTCCAACATCCCCGTAAGCTCCTTCCGATAGCGAGCAATAAAAGGAATAGTGGCATCGTTATCGAGCAAATAAATGGTATTTTCCACCTGACGAACTTGCAAACCGAGTTCTTTGGCAATTTTTTGAGCGTGATTCATAACAACAAAGATTTGGCTCAAAGATATAATTTTTTGATAGAAGAATAGCATAAAAAAATTATTTTATTACAACAATTTTTATCAATGCTCACGAATTGATTCTTTTAAAGCAAATATTTTTAAGAAAATATCGTTTACTAAAGCATACAAAAATATATGCTGTTATTAGCTATGTTTTTTGTATCTTTGCAATATGATTTATTTCAATTAATTTCTCCATGTTTAAAGCTTCGCGACTTGTTCTTATGGTTTTGGTTTTATGCAGCATTCCCTTGTTTGCCATGCCGAACTCATGCCCTGAAGCTACTACTGTTGGCACTGCTTTTTTATCTTTCGATAGAGCGCAATTGGATGATAGTATTCCTCCCGACACCCCTATCTTGGACACGGTAAGCGTCAATAATACTATAGGTAAAGCTGTGCTAGGTTGGGAAGCAAGTTTGGCACCGGATGTGGTGAAGTATTTTATTATCCGCAAAGCATTAACTGGATGGTTTATTATTGATTCCGTTAATGTTCCAACAACAACGTATACCGACACAGGCTCAAATCCACTAATACAATCTGAATCTTATTGTATTGCAGCGAAGGATAGTTCTAAAAAAACAAGTCCGATGGGGCTTACTCATAGAACAATTCATTTGTCTATGCTCAAATTGAATCCCTGCGATAATATCTTTTCGCTCACTTGGACGTCTTACATCAATCTGAACCCTACCCTAGCGGGATATCGTATTATGGTGAGTGAAAATGGAAGTGCTTTTTCGCAATTGGCAATAAATGCGCCGACAGATACCACTTACGACCACACGAATCTAAACACTAATTCGCAGTATTGCTATTATGTTCAAGCTTTCGATTCATTATATACCAAAATCTCTACTTCAAATATGCAATGTGCCACAGCACGCAAACCAAATAAGCCCAATTATGTGTATCTGCGTTATGCAACCATTAAAGATAAAGACCATGTTCGGGTTGGTTTTTTTGTGGATTCAACAGCGTTTGCCAGTCATTATAAAATCCTTCGCTCCGAAGATGGCGTCACCTACAATCAAATTGCCATCGTCCCTTCCAGCAATATCTATGCGAATCAAACCTTTGATGATAAATCTGCCAAGTTTAATGAAAGAAGCTACTATTATAAGGTAGTGATTGCCGACAGTTGCGGTACGGATGTTCAAACTTCAAATGTGGGTAGAACCATTTATCTGAATGGTTATGTGGATGAGTATCTCTATAATTATATATTTTGGAATGTGTATGAAGACCGCTATCCGCTATCCCATAATGTGATGCGCGAGGTGGAGAATTACGAACCATTCACCAAAGTGCAGACCTTATTATTTAATAATACGGAGTTTAGAGATGATGTCGGAAACTATACAGCAAGCGGAGGGCGATTCAAATATACCATTCAAGCACCACTTAATGATGTGTTTGATACAATATTTACTTTCGTGGATACGGTCTATTCAAATGAATTGCTTATCATGCAATCGGCACGTCTTTATGTTCCGAATGCCTTTTGTCCTGATGGTTTGAATAATATTTTTAAACCTGTGGGTGTGTTTTCCGATAAAGATAATTATCTTTTTATGGTTTACAACCGATGGGGACAGAAAGTTTTTGAAACAACAAATAATACCGAAGGTTGGGATGGAAGATTTAATGGACGAAAAGCCGAATCGGGAGCCTATGCTTATTATATCTACATAACCGATGCTTATAGTAAGAAATTTGAGAAACGTGGAACCGTAATGTTGATGAAATAATGCAAGGAAAATAGCATGCAAAAAGCTGTTTTTGCAAATAATTTTGCTGATATTTAATTTCATTAGCGAATAGATAATATTTTTTAATAATTTTGCACAAAAATAAAACTAGAATTTATGCAGTTAGATACGGATAAATTTATTGGTGAAGGTTTAACATACGATGACGTATTGTTAGTACCGGCATATTCAGAGATATTGCCACGCATGGTTGATGTGTCAACGCAGTTTACGCGTAATATCAAATTGAATATTCCTGTTGTTTCGGCAGCCATGGACACCGTCACAGAATCCATCATGGCAATTGCCATTGCTCAAGAGGGTGGCATAGGCGTGTTGCATAAGAACATGACTATTGAGAACCAAGCCATCGAAGTGAAGAAAGTGAAACGTGCGGAAAATGGGATGATTATTGACCCCATCACCCTGAAGAAAGACGCTTATGTGAAGGATGCGCTTGATTTGATGCGCGAAAACAAAATTGGAGGTATTCCTGTTGTGGATGATGCAGGTCATTTAGTGGGTATAGTCACCAATCGCGATTTGCGTTTCGAAAAAAACATCAGCCGACCCATTTGGGATGTGATGACCAAAGAAAATTTGATTACCACCACAGAGTTCACCGATTTTGAGAAAGCTGCAGATATTTTACAGGAGTTTAAAATTGAAAAACTGCCTGTCGTTGACAAAAACAATAAGCTAATAGGTTTAATTACCTATAAAGATATTATTAAAATTAAAGCGCGTCCCAATGCCTGTAAAGATAGCCGTGGTAGATTGCGTGTTGCTGCAGGAGTCGGTGTAACTGCTGATATGCTTGATCGCGTTTCTGCTTTGGTCAAAGTGGGTGTAGATGCCATCGTGATTGACACCGCCCATGGGCATTCAAAAGGTGTTATTGATGCCGCAAAACTATTTAAAAAACATTATCCTGAAATTGACCTTGTATTGGGGAATATTGCTACCGCCGAAGCTGCTAGAGATTTGGTGAAAGCAGGAGCCGATGCACTTAAGGTAGGAATTGGTCCCGGATCAATTTGTACAACTCGGATTATTGCAGGCGTAGGTGTGCCACAATTATATGCTGTTCATACGGTTGCCAAAGCCATCAAAGGATCAGGCGTCCCGGTTATTGCTGATGGCGGTATTCGTTTCAGTGGCGATATTGTCAAAGCAATTGCAGGCGGTGCGGACTCGGTAATGTTGGGATCTTTATTTGCCGGCGTAGAGGAATCACCCGGCGAAACCATAATTTTTGAAGGACGTAAATTTAAAGCCTATCGTGGCATGGGTTCTATAGAAGCCATGCAGCAAGGTTCCAAAGACCGATATTTTCAGGATGCAGAAGATGATATTCAAAAACTTGTACCCGAAGGTATTGTTGGTCGGGTTCCTTATAAAGGTACCTTATCGGAAGTAATCCACCAAATGGTAGGTGGACTCAAAGCGGGTATGGGGTATTGTGGCGCAGAAAATATCCAAAAACTGCATAAAGCAAAGTTTATAAAAATTACGGCAGCATCAGTTACAGAGAGCCATCCGCATGATGTAATCATCACGAGGGAAGCTCCTAACTACTCTAGATAATTTTTTTTAAATATTTTCGTTATACGGCATCAAGAAATAGAATTTTTACATGATTTACTATGTATCAAAAAATCATGTGGGTATGTAATTCTTTAACAAATAAAATATAATAATTATGAAACGTGTTATTTTTCTTTCTTTGATTTGTATTGGTTTCTTTGGCATTACCAAAGCACAGGTGAGTGATCCTGTTCTTTTGAATGTTGCCGGGGAAAACATAACTAAATCGGAATTTTTAAATGTTTACAAAAAGAATAATGTGAAAGGTGAGGTGATGGATAAAAAGTCCCTTGAAGATTATTTGGATTTATACATTAATTTTAAACTTAAAGTAAAAGAAGCCGAAGAACAAAAACTTGATACCTTCACTAGTTTTAAAACCGAACTTTCAGGATATCGCAAACAACTTGCACAACCTTATTTGACAGATAAGGAAGTGGACGATGACCTCTTGAAAGAAGCCTATGATAGAGCACAATGGGATATAAGAGCCAGCCATATTTTAATTAAGGTGGATAAAAATGCTCCCCCTGAAGATACTTTGATAGCATTAAAGAAGATATTGAAAATACGTGATAGAATAATAAAAGGCGAAGCTTTTGATAAAGTGGCAAAAGAAACCTCTGAAGACCCATCTGCACGTGATAGAGAAGACCCAACTTCAAAAACTTCCGTAAAAGGAAATGGTGGGGATTTGGGGTATTTTTCTGTTTTAGACATGATATATCCTTTCGAGAATGGAGCTTATAATACTAAAGTTGGAGAAGTCTCCATGCCAATTCGCACCGATTACGGATATCATTTAATTAAAGTAACCAGCAAACAACCTGCTATGGGGAAAGTGGTGGTGGCTCACATTTTCGTTAGTGTCCCAAAAGATGCAAAACCTGAAGATTTAGCGGGTTTTAAAACCAAAATTGATGAGGCTTATGCAAAACTTCAAAAGGGTGAAAAGTATGAAGATGTGGTGAACATATATTCAGATGACAAAGGTTCTGCTGCTAAAGGAGGCGTATTGCCCGGATTTGGCGTAAATCGTATGGTTCCTGAATTTATAGAAGCTATTGAAAAACTTAAAAACGCCGGAGATTATACGCAACCTGTGCAAACTATCTACGGTTGGCATATCATCAAACTTGTTGAACGCAAACCAATAAAAAGTTTTGATGATGAAAAAGCCCAACTAAAATCTCGAGTTCTAAAAGACAGTCGTTCAAACAAAAGTGTTGAATCTGTTATTGCACGTATCAAAAAAGAATATAATTTCAAGGAGTATGCGCAAACCTTACAAGATTTTAATGCTGTTGTGGATACTAGTATTTTTGAAGGAAAATGGGATGCACAAAAAGCACAAGGTCTAACTAAAACGATGTTTACTTTAGGGAACAAGACGGTAACCCAAAATGATTTTGCACAAAACTTAGCTTCAAAACAATCTAAGCGCCCTATCACAAATATTCCTGCTTATTTAATCGACCGTTATAAAATCTTTGCGGACGATTTCTGCAAAACTTATGAAGATGGAAGACTTGAAGAGAAATACCCGGATTTCAAATCTCTTATGAAAGAATATCGAGATGGTATTATGCTGTTCGAACTTACTGATAAAAAAGTGTGGTCGAAAGCAATTCAAGATACTACAGGATTAAAAGAGTATTACGAAAAACATAAAAATAATTATATGTGGGATGAACGTCTTGATGCTTCTATATACTCATGCAAAAATGCCGACATAGCAAAAAGCACACGCAAACTATTAAACGATGTTGAAAAGGGAAAACTGACCGAAAATGATGTTTTAACTAAAATAAATACGGACTCTATTCCTGCTCTGAAGATTGAACACAAACTGTTTTCGAAAAAGGATAACCCAATAATTGATTCCTTGAAGTGGACTAAAGGGGTCACTGGCGACATTCTAAAAGACAACAAAGTAATTTTTGTTTCTGTTCAAAAAACAGTTGCTCCCGAACCCAAACAGATAAAAGAAGCAAAAGGACTCATTACTGCTGATTATCAAAATTACTTAGAAAAAGATTGGATTGAGCAACTTCGCAAAAAATATACTTATACAGTTAATAAAGATATTTTCGACTCTTTACTAAAATAGACAGAAAGAACTACAACCTAAGCTGTTTTAAATTCTACTATTCTTGAAGAAACTTTTGTTGATTATTTTAGTTTTTATTTGTGCATGTTCATCAAACAAAAAAAAAGAAGAACATGCCGTTGCGCGTGTTTACAATAGTTTTTTATATGTAAAAGATTTGCAAGGTGTAATTCCTAACCATGTTTCGGGCAAGGATAGCATCATTCTAGTGAACGAATATATTGATGGTTGGATTAAACAACAACTACTCATCAATCAGGCTGAAAAGAATTTGCTTGATAATCAAAAAGATTTTACAAAAC
>CAIOJS010000468.1 GCA_903858655.1 uncultured bacterium
ATAAAATGTATAATAAAATGTGCGTTTATAATTGCTAACGTAAAAGTTATTTCCAAAAATATTTTTTCAGACCAATTTGTGAAGGTCAAAAAATATTTTTAGAATAACTTTTATGGTTTACACACTTTATGAGATACTCCCGTAGCATCAGAACACTGATTCAATCATGTGTAAACCTGAATTTATCATGCGCAAACCTGAGTTTATCGCGGATAACATTGTCATCATTCATAAGATATCTTTGGGGCTTATTCATAAATCAATCATTAGAAATTTGTTGTTGCTATTATTTGTTGTCAAAATTTGTAGCTCTGCACACCATACTCTTAGTTCCAATAATTTTCTGGTTAAAAAAATTTTACCTTATATCTTACGCTCCACGGCTCAGTTTGTGACCACCATATCATATATCCTTAGAACCATTGCAATCAAGCGCCTCAACAATAAACAATTTGTGCTACACGTTTCATTACCATATATTATAATAGAATGGAAATCTTCAAATTGTTTTTAAAAGCAATTGCACCTATAACTGACCAAGAATTTGACGACGCTATGTCATGCTTCAAAAAGTTAAGCATAAAAAAGGGCGATATTTTTGTGCAACAAGGTGCTCCATGTCGCCACATTGCCTACATCCGCAAGGGGACATTACGTACATTCTATATAAACGAAAAAGCAGAAGAAACCACTTCCTGCTTTTGTACTGAAAATCATTTGACCACTTCTTACAAAAGCTTTATATTGCAACAGCCATCTCATCTGACGATTCAAGCCATCGAGAACTGTGAATTGTGTATCATTTCGTATGACGATTTACAGAAACTATATGCAAAAAGTATGGTATGGCAAACTCTGGGCAGAATGATAGCCGAAAATGAATATATTGTCATGGAGCAATATGCCTCTGTGCTCAACAGCGAAACTGCTAAAAAAAAGTATTTACGCCTTTTCAATGAACAACCCTCTGTGTTGCAAAAAGCAAAAGTAGAAGATATTGCTTCCTATTTAGGGGTAAGTCGCAGAACGCTATCCCGAATTCGAAAAGAAATAGCAGAACATAAATAAGGACATTTGTCCTTTATGGAGAATCCCTTTCGTAGTACTTTTGCAGAAAAAAAACTATGAAACGAAAAGGAACACACAAACCCACCATCGAAGATGCAATCGAAATAGGTGGCATTGAAATACTTCATCAGGGCGGTTATCATCTCACCAAACATACAGCAGAAATCACTAATATGCGTGCTAACCTCCACGTTTTGGATGTATCCAGCGGATGCGGTACACAAAGCGTGTTTTATGCAGAAAATTATGGCGTCCATGTTACAGGACTAGACATTTCGCCCGAAATGATACATTCTGCAGAAACAAGAACGCAACAAAAAAACTTAACTGACAAAGTGAAATTTGTATTGGGCGATTCACAACAGCTGCCTTTTGCCGACAACACCTTCGACATCGTCATCAACAAATGTACTGTAGGTATTCCTGATGATTCGCAAAAGGTGCTGGACGAAATGCTGCGAGTTGTCAAAAAAGGAGGAGCCATTGCCATCCACGAATCCACATGGAGAACCAAACTGACGGACGAACGCAAAGACGAAATTTCTGTGCGCTATGGAACCACGCCTTTAGAATTACAAGAATGGATAAACATGCTGACCATAGCGGGCGCCAAAAACATTCAATATGAATTTGACCAATGGAGCAAGCCTGAAATGTTTTGGAATACCAGACTTAATCGTAAGGTGAAGCATTATAAAAAAGTGATGACCTTGAAAGAAAAAACCATTACAGCCTACAGAATATTTAAACAATATGGGCTGAAAGGTGTGATAAAAGTGTTTGAAAACGAAAAGAAGTTCTTTCAATGTGTTCTGGCAGGGGAACTTGGATATGCTTTGTTTAAAGCAGAAAAGTAATAAAGCGTACACCCTATTATCAACTTATCGACTAAGTTTACTTTATCTATCGCCTTTTTTAGGCTTTGCTAATAATTTCAGAATAAAAAGTAATTAACCATCTCTTGTGGTTCGATTTCACCTCCATCCTTTACAATTAGCCTTCCAAAAGAAATATTTGTCTAGAACAAAGGCAATTAAAGTTTACTTAAATAAGGTTGTAATTTGAACCGTTAACTGAAGAAAATCTACCGTTAACTGATTCATTGAACTTTTTTATTGACAAATTGATTTTTTTTTATTACTTTTACACTCTATATACTATTGAAGAAAACCTTTAAAGCAATTTTAATGCTTTTACTAAGCTGGTAAACGACAATAGTGAATATTATTTCCATTATTTTTAAAGTCACATTGATTATGATTTACACATTTATTAAAAAGAAGAAACAAAAAAAGCGAAAAAGCTAATCCTTTATCGCTGTTTAAATGAGATTTTTCTGAAAAACTTTATACAAGATAAAGGATGTATTGAACTAGTAATAAATTCAAATTATTTTAAATTCAAAACACATGAAAACAACTCTTTACACTATTTTACTTGTATGTTTAAACTTCTTTTCCTTAAACGTATATAATCAGAATTGTCCAAATTCAGATTTTTCCATGCTGAATTTCACGAATTGGCAGACTTTTACCGGATATAATAACGGTGGGGGTATGGGCTGCTGCCCTACACCGGGCATAGTTCCTGGCAGGCATACTATCATCACCACAAGTCAAATTGATCCGAATACCTGTGGAGGGCTTGTGGTTCCTCCACCGGGCGAACCTGTTTGTGCTCGACTTGGAAATTCAAATATTGGTGCTGAAGCCGAGAAATTAATTTTTAATTTTACTGTGGACCCTAGCAACCCTATATTTATTTACAGATATGCAGTTGTTCTTGAGGACCCGCATCACGATGAGCAAGCACAACCTTTTTTCTCAGTGAAAGTATTGGATTCTTTAGATCAAATTGTGGATCCAATATGCGGTTTATACCAAGTGTATTCCGCTGCTGGCATCCCAGGTTTTCAAACTTGCACGGATGTACATTGGAAAGACTGGACTTCTGTTGGAATCAACCTTTCTGCCTACGCAGGACATTATTTGCATATAGAATTTACAACTCTTGACTGCGCCTATGGCGGACATTTTGGCTATGCATATATTTTGGCGGAGTGCGGTGCGATGCAAATTGATGTGGATTTCTGTCAAGGCAGAGATAGCGTTGTGCTGACAGCTCCATCTGGCTTCACCTATCTTTGGAATACTGGAGCAACAACTCAAAGTATTGAAATTGATAATCCCATGGTAGGAACAACCTATCATTGTAATGTAACCTCTGTGACTGGATGCGGTTTCCCATTAACTGCAACCATTAATCAAACTATCATTCATCCAAATTTTTTGTTTACAAATGATACTTGCTCCCGAACGGTCATATTTTTAGATTCTTCTTCAATAAACAATAGTAGCATTTATTCGTGGAATTGGAATTTTGGTGATGGCACAGGTAGTAATCAACAAAATCCAACACATGTATTTTCAGGAATGGGCTCCTATCATGTCATACTTTCAGTTTCTACTATAGGTGGTTGCGATTCATCCATTACCAAGACGATAGTCATTGGAAATGTTCCTTATGCTCATTTCTCGGGAAGCGATACCTGCCAATCACAAACAACATTTTTTCATAACACTTCCACCCCACAAGATAGTATAACACAATGGTATTGGAACTTTGGCGATACCTCACCATTAGATACCCTGCAATGGAACCCTGCTCATATATATGCTGATTCAGGAGTCTATTCCGTGATGCTTTATGTTACAAATTTTAATGGCTGCTCGGACTCTACACAGTTTGAAGTGACGGTATATCCTGTTCCTAAGGCAAGTTTTTATTTTGCTTCCCCTTTGTGTGCACAAGAACCTTCCACTATTACATTCAATGGTGCTTCAACTCCATGGACATCATTTAACTGGAATTTCGACGGGGGAACTGTACTTTCAGGAAATGGAGCAGGTCCTTATGAGGTGATGTGGGCAGATAGCGGAACATATCATATCAATCTTGAAATCACAGATACGATATGTGGCTCGGTGAGTGATACAATACAAAGTATATATATTTATGTAACGCCAATAATAAATGCAGGTCATGACACAGTGATTTGCCTTGGTCACAGCGTCACATTATCAGGAAGCGGTGGAATCAATTATTCATGGCATCCTATAGAAGGTTTGAATAACCCGAATAGCCCGAATCCAATAGCCACACCACAAAGCACTACTATTTATACTCTCACAGGCTCCGCGACCAATTGTACTGCCTCTGATGCAGTTGTGGTTACAGTAAACCCCCTGTCTCCTATTTCTATGACTGGTGATACTGCTATCTGTTCAGGGGATAATGTACAACTTAATTCAAGTGGTGGAAGTAATTATACATGGTTGCCTGCTTCCGGTTTAAGCAGTACCAATGTCTCAAACCCTATAGCTGCACCTGCATTAACAACCACTTATATTGTCACAATATCCGATAACTTTGGTTGTTATGCTACTCAAGACGTCAAAATAGATGTTCTTGATGCTCCAACTTCTTTTTTTGTTATAAACAACAGTTCCATTTGCATGGGAGAAAATGTTATTGTCACCTATATGGGCAATGCATCTTCTTATGCTACCTTTAACTGGGATTTTGATGGTGCTACCATTGTTTGGGGAAGTCAGAGTGGACCCTATCTCATTTCGTGGAATACTAGTGGAAATTACACTATTTCACTTACTGTAACAGAACAAACCTGTGGTTCCAGTTCATCTTCAATTCCTATTACGGTGAATGCTTTGCCTTCAGTTTCTGCCGGTGCCGATACTACTACTTGCCCCGGCGTAGGTGTTGGATTGTTAGCAAGTGGAGGAACCTCATATAATTGGTATCCGTCATTTGAACTAAGTTCAAACAATATTCCTAACCCTATAGCAACACCAACAGTCACCATAACATATACCGTTGTGGCTCTTAATTTGGGGTGTACAGCCTCAGATGCGGTAACTGTTGCTGTCAGTCCCTTACAAGGGTCAGCAGGTAATGATACCAGTTTTTGCGCGGGTAGCTACGTTATGTTGCATGCAACAGGTGGCAACACATATCATTGGTCTCCTTCTATTGGCTTAAATAATATTAATAGTCAAACGCCAACTGCAAATCCGTTAACCACTACATTATACACTGTGACTATTACTGCATTAAATGGTTGTTCAATAACAGATGATATTAATGTTAATGTTTACGCTATACTAACATCCTCATTCCCAATAGCTACTAATCCCGCTTGTGCTGGAAGCAATGTACAGGTGAATTATACAGGTAATGCCACACTTGCCGCGAATTATCACTGGAATTTTGGTGGTGCAACTATTGTCTCCGGAGCAGGACAAGGACCTTATGTAATAAACTATTCCACTCAGGGCAATTACTACATTAGTTTGATGGTTGATCAAAATGGATGTTCGTCAACCATAACTACCGATACCATTACAATAATACAAGTGAATGCTACTTTATATAATATAGTTGGCGTATCATGTTATGGTGATCACAATGGATCAGCTACAGTTGTTGCTTCAGGTGGAAACACACCCTATCACTATGTATGGTGCAATGCTCAAACTAGCTCCGTTATTTCTAATCTTGCTGCGGGAAATTGTTTTGTAACTATTACGGACGCAAATGGATGTACCAGTACTGCTAATGCATTTATTTCAAGTCCAGCTTCTCCTTTGCTTTTGAATTTATTTCCTACAAATACACCCTGTAAAAATTCGTGTCTTGGGAATATCATAACATCAATTAGCGGAGGAACCGCTCCATACATCTATCATTGGAATACAAATCCTGTTACAACCACTGCAGATTTATACAATTTATGTCAAGGTAATTATTCTGTAACCGTAATAGACCAAAATGATTGTTTCATTAGTAATAATGCCACTATTTCATATAATACGTCTGTGGACGCATCATTCATTTCTAATATTAACTGGGGTAATATTCCTTTCGATGTCAACTTTACCTATACGGGTTTTGGTGCAAATTTATTTTCTTGGTCTTTTGGCGATGGGGTTAATTCAAATTTACAAAACCCGAACCATACATACACAACGACGGGTGATTTTTATGTTATTCTAACCATGCACAGCCCTCCTCCCGATAATTGTGAGGACACCGCAATGACAATTATTTATGCATGTGACATATCCTATATAATTATTCCGAATGTTCTCACGCCAAATAATGACGGTATTAATGA
>CAIOJS010000469.1 GCA_903858655.1 uncultured bacterium
TTCTTTTCCAAAACAATCAAACACTCTAATACAGGTAATTTCACTAACTAAATTAGTGAATTCGAGGGTGATAAAATCTGATGCAGGATTGGGCTTTATTAACAAAGTGGGATTTGAATTTTTATTTTCTGCAATTGAAGTCATATTTCCACACGAATCAACATAATTGCCGCCTGCCCATTTCGCAAATAAATATATTGAATCATTATTAATCTTCTTGAATCCTCCTCCAATATATAATTCATCATGATATATTTCGATAGTTTCAATTATATTGTCAAAAGTATCACCAAATCCACACCATTTTAAACCGTCCCATTTTGCTATGTATTTTGCTGGGACTCCTCCAGCAGAAGAAAATTGTCCTACAACATAGAGTTCATCATTAAATACAGCCATGTCTAAAATTTGACCACCTGCAACACCGCCGCCAACATCGTGCCATTGGAACCCATCCCACCTTTGTATAAAATTACCTACATTACCAGCACTATTGGTGAAATAACCTCCAATATATAAATTGCCATGATATTCTAACATTGTGTTTACCCAATTATTACCACCCTGTAATCCTCCACCAACACCAATCCAATTAGTGCCGCTCCAATAAGCTATGCTATTCCCATTTCCTAAAACAAAAGTACCGCCAATAAATAATGTATCATGCCAAGTATAAGCACATGATATACTATTGCCTTCAATGTTTAATGCTAAATCCCACCCGGGATGATACGCATTGCCATCCCAAGTTACCATAGTATAATTAGTAACACTACTCTGAGTATAGTATAACAACCCCCCAATTATTAATGTACTGTCTGTTGGATATAAAAGACCTATATTTCCATTAAACCCACCCCCACAAGATACCCAATAATTATTTTCATAATCAAAAATACTGCAAGGTTGATAGCCCGGCATACAGTATAGTTGACCACCAATGTAGATTTTATTCTTAAATCTGGTTATTTCACTTACTATCTGTCCGAGCATATTTTCATTTGATAATGTGTCGAATGACGTTCCGTTATAAGAAACAATTGAGTACGCTTTCATGTTATTTACTTGACTGAAAGCACCGCCAATAAACAATTTATCTTCAACTGTATCATTGAATAAAACACGTATGTCATTTACATTTTGAGTGGTAAAATTACCAACTTGCTGCCAATTCTGGCTAAAAGCCTTACTTGACAAAGTGCTGAGTAAAACAAAAACAAATAAATATCTCATAATTATTCTTTTATGAACTTTGATCTAAAAACATTGTTATTTTGCTCACATTCGATAATATAAATACCACTACTTAAGTTTTCGATGTTTATTGAAATCTTATTTTGAGTGTACTGATGGATTAAACAAATCTTGCCATAGACATCAAATATTTTAACATCGTATTTGCCACTCATGTTTTGAGTTAAATCAACTTGTAATATAGATGTACATGGAATAGGATATACATTAATCATTTTGTATGAGTAGTCCTCCTTAATATCAAGAGGTATAGAATACCCGCAACTTGTAATAAACCCGTCACTATAAGTTGTCTGATTCTCTTGATAAAATGATAAAATGTCAGATGTATATTGCTGAATAGGATAATCTGTAGAATTGGTTCCTCCTCCAAAATATAACTTATTATTTGCACCAGTAATACAAGTTGGATAGTCATCATCAGAGCCACCTATATATGTAGCATATTTCTCTTCATTATTATTGTTAAAACCTACCAAATATGCATCAAACATTGCGTTGAATGTATTATTTATTGAGCCAGATGATGATAAAGTACCACAATCCGAACTGTTGGTAGCTCCAATAACAAAAATATTGCGATAAGAATCTGTATATAAATCACAAGGATATAATATTGGATAATCCTCTACTATATAGGATAATTCATAATTTTGTCCTCCAATATAGGTTGACCATTGAAGTTCAT
This sequence comes from uncultured bacterium, assembly GCA_903858655.1. Classification (GTDB taxonomy): domain Bacteria; phylum Bacteroidota; class Bacteroidia; order Bacteroidales; family CAIWKO01; genus CAIWKO01. Next base: position 1,943 of record CAIOJS010000469.1, read on the forward strand.
TATTTTGGTTAAATCTACATAAGATCATATCGGTGGCACCTGTTGATGTACCGTTATTTATCTCACGCTTTGCAGTATTGTTTGGATCATAAATTTTTAATTTATGAATGAGTGATGGGGTATTTAATGAATAATTTGGATCAGATTCAGATTGTGTAAAACCAAGAATATAAATGTCACCTGTACTATTTGTAGTAATATTATTTAAACAATCATCATTCAAACCCCCAAAATAAGTAGAATGTAATAATGTCCCATTCAAACCAAAGTTTCCAATAAATCCATCTTTTCCACCAGCTAATGTTCCTTGAAAATATCCGGAACCTGATGAACAAAGAGGAAATCCATTGTCAGCAGCAATACAGTCATCCGCATCAGGATATGAGAGTGTAGTACCGACAATATAAACACTATTACCGTCTATGCAAATATCCGAAGCCCAATCATTTCGATTTCCTCCAAATATAGTGCTCCATAAAATCACATTGTTATTATTAAATTTAGCAATAAAAGCATCAGAGAGATCATTATAGCTTAAATATTGATGCGTATCCTGATAATAAGCTGTTCCGTATGCCTGTAATGGAAAAGCATTAGCAGGAGGATTCCCATCTATGCATGCAGCTACATTAATTGAATATGTGCAGCCAGTAATATAAATATTAGAATTTGCATCTAGTTTACCTGCATAAATTTTTGTTGTGCTTCCTTCACCTCCAAAACAAGTTACCCTTGCCCTTAGTCCATTAGGATATAATTTAACTATTATACCCATGATATCGTCATTTGGATTGTTTTGCCAATACGTACCATCATTTGGGTTCGTTAATGGAAATACTGGAAATGTTGTACCTTGACATAAACCAGTAGCTAAAATATATTGGTCATTCACATCTATAGAGTAACATTCATCTTCTTTGTTTCCACCTATATATGTGGAAAACTCCAATTCATAATTTGAAGTATTGATTTTTGAGATAAAACCATCTTGCCAACCCCCTGATATAGTTTGAAACCCTAATTTAAAAGGGAAGTCACTTCCATAAACACATCCTGTCACAAATAATTCTCCATTATAATATTTTGCATCATTTACGTTTGACATCCCCACATTAGTGTAGTTGCCAAAATAGGAAGACCACTCGCTTCCTGTAAGACTTTGTATTGATTGACTATGCCCCCATCCACTTCAATAATCATACTCTTTGTATCATCATAAGCTCCAATATTAAAATAATAAATGCTATCATTATATGCTTGCCAATCGGCTGTCCAGCCCGTGATAGGTATAATATTATTCGCGCTGTCCAATTGATAAACTGTAGGTTGTTCAAAACTCACGCTGCCAATTATGCTATTTATGGTCAATTGGTTGGTGGTGCTATCTAAATTAAATGAGGATGCTCCATTGTATTCTAACATTATATCATTTGGACTGCCTCCGGGCTTTATGATATAATAAAATTTAATCCCATTTTGATTGCTGCTATACATTAGATCAATATTATTATAAATATCGGGCGTCACCAATCTTTGGTTGCCATGCACCTCAGTTACTCCTTTTGGGCATTGAGGCAAGAAATAATTCAAGTAAGCTTCTTGTTCTTTTATTGGATAAGTAACAGCTTTTGAGTTCCCTTTCGAAAAATTAACATCAATGCGCTGCAACGTATCTACAATACTATCGGAGTTATGTATTTTTGCAAAAACAAAACTATAACTATTCTTTTTTATAAAGTATGCAGGCGAGGTATTATTGGTATAATACAATATTTCTGGCACCAAACTATCATTGGTATTTATTAATTGTCCGCTGTTTTTGTAATAGCAAAAATTGCTTTGAGATGGAACAGTGTCGGGGTCAGATGGTATAATAATTTCTTTTTCCACATATTTCACTGTCTTATATTCAAACTTCCCGGGTTCCGCTTCGCTCGATCCGGTAACTATGATATCCCCATTATCGTCAATAGTTATATTACTAGCTTTATCTATCAAATGAGCCTGCCCATCCGTATGTATATTCCATTGTTCAACTCCGCTACTATCATACTTTATAGTATAAAAATCAGTAGTATCCATAGCTGTTGTCAGGTAGCCTGTTATATAAATATTAGCTGAAGCATCAATAGCAATTTCGCTGCCCTCATCATTGTAATTCAAGTCATCATTATAGCTTTGCTCCCAAAGCTGTGTACCGTTGGCATCATATTTAATTGTAATAATATCTCTGCCTTCCGTGGTACTCGAAGTATAACCTGTAACATAAACACTTCCTGCGGCGTCCACCACTATGCCCTTACCTATATCATCCAAACCGCTCCCATCATAAGTTTGCTCCCATTCCAAAGCTAAATTAACACCAAGTTTTAGTACATCTATATTATAACCTTGCCCATAAACAGGTACGGATCCAACTATATAAATATTGCCGTCAGCATCTTGCACCATATCATTAACTTGGTCCATGCCAATTGTGGTTCCACTACTTGTCCATCCATATGTCTGTGAACCATCCGCTATTTTATAAGTAATCATTCCATGTACATATATAATACTATCCACTTGCACTATCATGGCTACAGAACATCAGTCCCTTTATAGGCTACCTTCACACCAACTTCATTCAAAGGTGCCATTGCATGATAATTGTTCAACCATTTTTGGTTTCCTGTACTGTCATACATTATAGTAATTACATCGCTATTCAGATTGCCGTTATAACTAAAACCTGTAATATATACATTACCTAGCGTATCACCTGTAATATCAGCACCTGAGCCATATAAGTTTCCGCTTCCATTATAAGCTCTTAACCATACCTGTGTACCTCCGCTATCGTACTTAATGTTCACCATTTGCCTACACGAATCCGTCGTAATAGTGCCTGTTATATAAACATTTTCATCAGCATCAATAAATATTCCGGTGGCAGCATCATCTCCGTCACCATCTCCGTTGTATTGGTTCATCCACTGTAGTTCTCCTTTTGAGTTATATTTCACCACAAAGATGTCATAGTTATTCAAATCGTTCAGGGTAGCTCCGGCTATATAAATATTTTTCGAAGCATCCGTTTTGATCACATTTTTATAGAAAGTGTTTTGCATAGCATTTAGTTGTCCAATCTTGAAACACCATTAAGTTGCTTTGTGCGCTTGCCATATAAGTAATACAAAACAAGCATAAAATAAATAAAAGTTTTTTCATAATAACAAAATTAGAAAGTTTAAATAATAAATTTGATAGCACCTTTATTTTCACTAAAGGCTACGCTAGAATAAACTCGGGTTCGTATAGCCAACAAATTTTTAATGTAAACTATAATAATGTTATTTCGCTTTAATGATTCTACCTCCTATTTTTTAGTATATTATATTTCAATCTTGTGTTCTTTTCTTTGTATCGCATTCATATAAAAAACGTATCTTATACAAAAAAAAGAGCTTCACTCCAAAGTAAAGCCCTCTATTATATTTTATTATAAATACATTATAGTATCTTAATTCATTCTAATTTTTTCTAATTCAATTTTTCACTTTTCATTTTTATTTTTTCATTTTCCTAATAGTCTAATAGTCTAAAGCCTAAACCCCTAAGAAGAAACTCTCTCCATCTCAACCTCCAACTCCACTGTCTCCCCTTGTCTAACATGAATAATCATCGTCTGTGTAACATAACCAACTTTCGAAAACTCTACATGATACGTCCCTTGTATAAATTTTGTCAAACTAACCACACCATTAATATCACTAACAGCCTTCTTGTTCAATTCCATTATCAGCAACGTAACATCTTCCAACAATGCCGTAATAGCTCCCTGTGGCGGGTTCCCATCCGAACAAATCGCATGTATCGTATTATGTCTCACTCCTTCTTCCACTATGCCACAAACCAATTTCAACTCCTTCACCAAATTTGGGTTCGTCAATTCATATTCGCCGAATATCAAATCATAGATACTGTCTGCTGCCGTTTGTGCTTTCTTAAATGATAGCTCATAAGCCTCCGTACTCTGTGCTTTTCTAGTTTCTATCGCGCCCCGTGGTGCAAGCTTCACATCATCGTATGCCTTAATCGTGTCCGTCATGGCAGTCTTATCCGTCGGGTTTATATTCGTAAACACCGTCGCATTATCCACCAACACCTTTTGGATATTCTTCGCACGCGTCACAGCATCCAATTTTGGCGCCTTCAAAATATAACTAACTTCATAATCAACTTTAGCATACAAATCCCATTCTTGCGCTCTTCGGGCTTTTGCTCTACCTTTGTGTGCCTTTGCTATAACCGTCTTTGCCATCAAAAGCTTCTTTGCTTTGGTCGCTGTAGTAACTCCCGTGGTAGGACTTTCCTGTATGCCTTTTTCACCTCCTATCTCTGCCGTCGCATCTTCCAAATCACTCACCTCAGCCGCCAAATCGCTTATATCTGTTGACATAAACGCATGTCCTATAATAAACTGCAATAAAGCATAAAAGCTTTCCAATTTCCATGTCCTATAATGTTTCATAACCTTTACTTTTTTTGATTAATATTCTTTTGTTTAAATGCTTCTGAAAAATAATATCTCGAGCGCATTTACAAAGGTAATACATTATACATTCAAAAGCAAGAATTATTTTTTCCCGCAGCAATATTAATTTTTATAACGTTGAATACTAATTATATAAAA
>CAIOJS010000470.1 GCA_903858655.1 uncultured bacterium
ATAAAATGTATAATAAAATGTGCGTTTATAATTGCTAACGTAAAAGTTATTTCCAAAAATATTTTTTCAGACCAATTTGTGAAGGTCAAAAAATATTTTTAGAATAACTTTTATGGTTTACACACTTTATGAGATACTCCCTGAATTGGATGAGATGAAAATGGGGAAAGATTGAAGGAAAAATGCTTAGTATGCCGTCTATCTAAAACCCCAGCCCTATCCTGAAACCATTCCCCATGTTGCCTTTCGGTGTAAAGCCAAACACCCAATCTATCCTCAAATAAAGAGGTATCCTTAGCTTTGGGATGCCTATATGTTCAAGTCCTACGTCTGCTTCAAAATAATTGTTTATCAAATCATTTTGCAGATAATGGATGCCCACCACCTCATGGAGTCTCAACTTCCTTATCCCGGGTATTTTGTTGAGCAACCAACCGCCAAAATGCTGTTCTGCATGTGCTTCCACATAATATAAATTGGTGGAATACTGATAGTAGGGCAACAAATTAAACCCTGTTATGTTCTGTCCTCCTCCGCTGGTGCTTATCACAAAACTTTCATTGTCAGCTGCCTCCTCTTTATCTTTCTTCAAGAAAATCGTTTGGTTGCCATTGCTGTGATGATAATCCATAAAATACATCTTCCGCCTGTTGAAAAACACGCCATAATCTACCTTATACTTAAAATATCCCAGTATCTTCAAATCCACACTCTGGTTCATTCCGAGCTTGATAAAGTCATAATCAACTTCTCCGAATCCCTTTTTATAAAGCACGCTAAACTCAGGGTATTTAGAACCTAAAACTGTTTTGACTCCGGGTTCCATCGCATATTCCTGGTCAATACTAAACACAAAGCCCAAATCCACACTTGCCATAAAGTTAGGATTGAAACTCAACGCATAATCATCAGGCATCTGTGGGTTATTGGACGAAAACACTCTGCTCGTGCCTTTGTTAAAACAAAAGGGCGATGCATTTTGCAGAGGACTCCTATATTCCATGCTCACACCGCCCTTAAAATAAATTCCGTTGGTCAACTCTCTCTTATAATTCGCTTTCACAAAGAGATTCTCATAATATTTGGCATAGTTGAGCTTCTCAAACAGGGTATAATACAGGTTCACCCATTTATCTATCGGTGCTGATGGATTGAATTGAAAAATATACTTCCCACCCGACAGACTGAACTCACTCAAATGCAAAAGGCTTATCGTTTTGTTATAGCTCAGACTTCCATCCAGCCGCCCGTTAGCAAAGCCATAGCGCACTTTTGCGGTAAGCGAATAATCGTGTCTGTTCTTTAGTTCTTTATTAAAAGTGAATTTCTCATTTACCGAAAGCCCTTCCACTGTATTGTATTCCAAGCCAAACAATAAGGGCGACACACTGAAACTCCATTGCTTGTAGCTATGCTCCGACGTATAGTTTTTGTAAATCAAATCCCAAAACTTAAAACGGTTTCCTTTCTTATCCAGCGAATCCTTATAACTCTTGCTTTCATATCGAACCTCCAGACTATCTTTCTTATGATAATCTTTTTGTTCTTCATTCGTCAATGCAACAGGGCGTACTCTGTTCCAATAGGTACTGTCTTTCGCATTCGCTGAATCTTTAATGGCGCTCACTTCGTTGTTAAAGAAGTTCTTCGCCAACTCAGGATTTATCACATAATTAGATTGAAAGCCAATGAAATATCCAAACACCTCCACGCCGAGTAAGCTTATTTTATAGTCATATACATTCGAAACAGGCATCCAGTTTGCTGTATCCACTTTTGCATATTGTTGTTTGATTGTCAATGTATCAAACAGTTCAACTTGTGCATCTTTCGTCAGTAACAAGTCGGTGCTATACAGGTTCCATTCGTCCTCAACAATATATATCCAACCTCTGAACACGGGATCGTTCTCTCTGCGCGGAATTATCTTTATTTTATTAATCAACAGCCCGTTCTCCTTGAAAGTTCCTTCGAGTTTATACTTGTAATACATCATAGCGGAAGTCGAAAGCGGTGAAATAAGTCCACGCGAACTAAACCCACTTACCGAATTTTCATACAGATTCAAAAGCATCATACTCGCCGTATTAAAACTATATCCGCTCTGGTCGCCACTCACTTTGGAGGAAATCATTACCTCCTTCATGTCATTGGGCTTCTGTACGTAGAGTTCCGTCATGGATTCGGAAAAATAAATTACGCCTTTTCCGACAGAATCCAGAATGTCTTTGCTATTGCTCATCAAATCGGAACGCTTGAACCCCATTATCTTCTCAGGCAGTTTCATACGTACCATGTTTTTGTTATAAACATCGCATTTGAATGCTTTGGGATGCTCCAGATAATAGCTTTTCTTTTTAATCGCTTCCCGTATAATTCGGTAAGCAGGGTCTTCATCCTTTGCAGAAATCACAACTCCTTTCAGTTCGAGTGCACTCTCTTCTAAGGTTGCATCGTATTTCATATCCTTTGTAACCGTCAACTTTACGATTTTTTGCTTATAACCTATATATCTATACACCACATCATAAGTTCCAGGTTTTGGGGCTTTCAAAACATAATAACCTGCTTCATTAGATGAACATGACCAAGATGTATTTTTGATAAACACACTCACGAACGGCAAAGTCTGCTTATCCTTATTCCTCACAGTGCCTGAAATCGTTTGCCCCTGCAAATCCATCAGAATAAAGACACACAATACCGCAAAAACTACTTTTCTAAACATTTACTTGCTTTATTTCAAATGATATAAAATACAAATATACTCATTTCCGCGATAAACAAAGTATAAAAGTTCAATAGGATTTCCCAAGGAAACTGTTATGTTTATTCAAAAGTAGATAATGATTGATAAGATTAATTGGAATAAAGGCAACTTGCCCGTTTCATACTCCATATATTCATTGAAGTCAGCGTCATCTGCTGAAAACTTGTCTCTGCTGATAACGCTGATGTTCGCAAGTACATTTATGTGACTATTTGCCTTTTGTGGTGAAAAGATTTCGTGCAAATTCGCAAAGCATATAAAACCAAATAGTCTAAAAGTCCAAAGCCTAAAAACCTATTTAAGAAAGAAGTTACTCGTTCGCAATCAACCTCTCCACAATCAGGTTCAATTCTTCATCATGGTCGGAAACATAGCGCTTACCTGCAGCCACAAGTTCTTGAATGTTTTTTGGTTTGGCATTATCCATAGCTGAGCTTGCCCCTTCAATAGCAGGTTCTAAACGAAAATAATCCTTTTTATCTTTTTCACTCAAGGTATCGTACATCTGGGAAAGTTGATAGCTAACAGTTTCGGAATTCCCCGACATCAAAATGTCAATAATAGGCAGCATCCAACCCAGAGCGCCCCAACCTTTGGCTTCAATATACGAATAAGATTTCCCTGTAGCACCCGTGCCGATGGAAACAACCATCATATCTTTAACTGTAGGCTTATCAGGTTTTTTTGTATCATTCAGAATTGTGCCAAAGTCAGTTTTGCGAGCTTCTGCATAAGCACACAAGGCAGGATTGTTAGCAAACACACCTCCATCTACAAGATAAAGTGGTGCACCGTAAATAGAACTGATTTTGGCAGTTTCAAAATAGGTAGGCGCTGCTGAAGTGGCACGACAGATGTCGCGGACCAAGAAATTATCTACATCAGTCTTTTTAGCATCCATAGAAGTGAAGAAAACTGCTGAACGTTTGGTGATTTCGTAAGAAGTAATCAAGCACGGTTTCAACAATTGGCTCAGTTTAATATCCCCAAAATAGTTCTTCAAATTTCTTTCGAGATTTACTACAGGGTATTTTTCATCAGTTAGCCCCCATCCCCTACTTACCTTTTCCAAGAAATCCAAATCGAAAATCTCGTGCCCTTTTTCAATATAAAGATCCACGGCTTCCTTAGCAGTGAATTTTGGACGACCATTATCGTTGGGAGCAAGATATATGCATGATAAAATGCCACCAGTACTTGTGCCGGCAATGAAATCAAAATAATCTGCCAGACGCTTATCGCTGCCTTTTTGTTCGCAAATCTTTGATTCGATGTATTCAAGTATAGTTCCGGGAAGTATGCCTTTGATACCGCCGCCATCAATGGATAGGATTCTGATTTTTTTTGACATGGTTTTTTGGTTTTTATTTATACTATTGTGTGATCGCGAACATTTTTTCGAGCACAAATGTAATTATTTTTTTCAAAGTAAGCAAAAAATAAAAAAAATATTTTTTCATCTACTTAATAAAAAAACTCCCTCAAACATGGCAAAACATTGTTTTTAACTTTTTTTCTGAATTAAAATTGCATTTTTTTGGATTATTTGTTTACATGTGATTTTATTTGTATATCTTTGCAAATATTTTAAATACACAATACAATAACAATGAAAAAAGGAACAGTAAAATTCTTCAATGAATTAAAAGGTTTTGGATTTAT
>CAIOJS010000471.1 GCA_903858655.1 uncultured bacterium
CCTTCGCTAAAGTGCCAATCGGGGAGCAAACATATTGCCTGGCACTCGCAAAGTTTTGGAATAAGAACACGCATACATTCAGCCCATGTAATTGTTTCAATATCATGGTTTTGCTCAATATGTTTGAACGGATTAAATGTGTTATAACCGCTTGCACGAAGTTCTTTTTCTTTGCGTGCAAATTTCTCTCTACATTCATCAATTGGCTCGGAAGAAACTTTTCCCGCTATGTAAACTGTCATAATATCTAGTGCCATAATTAATTTATTTTGTGTTTGTGGGTTGTGCAGTCTCGCTCTGCAATGCGACACAATAACTCAATATCTGCCAACTCAACCCTTGGGCTACGGGAGCCTCAATTCTTTTACTTCCTATTGTTCAATAACTACTATATTGCTTTCTTCAAAAACTGAAACTTCGGCATTAATAGCAATATCAATTAATTGTGCTTGAAGCATTCGTAATTCGTTCGATTCTAACCACGCAGATATAGAAGCATCACGAACTTGAAAACATATTTCAACTTTAAATTCGCTTTCAGTTGCGCCTTTAAATACTGGGATTTTTAACACAAATGATTCGGGTATATTATGGTTTTGCACCGATCTATCAAATAGCTTTTGCATTTCTCCTCTGTCGTTGCTCTTGTCAGCTACAGAAGTGTTTATGGTTGCAGAAAAATTGCGCAATGCTGCTACCAATGCCAAACATATACTTTCGCCCGATTCGGTGCTTTTATCTGCAAAAAACATGATGTTTTTCTTTAGCATTTGAGCCATATCAGTAAGGTTGAATTGTTTATCTTCGTTGATAAACATTCTTTTGATATAACTTGATGTTTCAAGCGTTCCAATTATTTCTGCGCCGTGTTTATCTTCTTCATTAACAACTAGTTTTATCCATTGTTTTTCCCTATTAACTAGCAAGTGACACGTTTTTTCTATTAATTTGTCTTTCCTTTTTTGGAAGTATTTAGTAGGTGAGTTTAAAACTCCAGCTATTGTTACTTTTTGTTGAAATTGGCGTGGACTTTCGGCAACACCTTCTCGTACTATAACTTCTTTACAGTTTTCGTGAACATTTAAAATTACATCTGTATTTCTTTTTTGATCTTCCATTTTCTTATAAAAATTAATCGTTAGTACCTTCTTTTAATCCTTCGGTGAATATTGTTGTTTGGCGCTCTTCTGGAAGCATTTTTCTGCCTCGTATTAAATCGCCATCTTTGTTGTAAGTATTTACCCTATTGTTGGTATAATCACGGAAATCAAACAATTCACAATCTTCAGTATTGCTGCCTTTAGCCAATGTTTGAAGATTTTTAAAAATTTGAGCAGTTTGTTTTTTCTTCTCTTTTTTAAGATATTTAATTTCTTCATTCATTTCTGTTACAGTAGTTTGCACAACACCTAAATCTGTTGAAATTTCAACTATTTGTTTGCTTGTAAGCGGTATATCAATATTTTGTCGATATACTCTATCAGCCGAGCCTTTGAGTAAATTATAGCGCTCTAGGTCTGATTTTGCATTGGGGAATTTCTTTTCTTCTGCCATTGGTTTAATTATTAAGTTTATAAATATTATGCTTCAGTTATAATTTCTTCTGGCATTAATCTCATCCAGTGCTTCATATAACATCTTATTTCTTCAACTTCTTGAGAAGAAAGTTCTAGCCCTTGCTGCATTTTATAGCGCAAAACGTCAATTTCTTTCTTTGTTTCGGTGCATATTTCAGCCAATTCATTTAAGCCTTTTGCAGCAGCTTTTTTAGCAGTATTATCAATCCAGTTGATGAACATTGTTGTTTCTTCGATGGTGTATGTAGGTTTAAAATTCATAATGTTGATTTTTAAATGTTTATATTAAGTTGTTAATAGATGCCCAATTAATCAATTCTTGGCGTGTGCCGGTTTCTGTTTTTCGGTTTAAATTTGCAATATGATTACATATTGTATTAACAGAAATACCCAGTACTGCTCCAATTTCTTTATTTTTAAGGCCCTGTTGTAATAAGCGAATAACTTCTACTTCTCGGTTAGAAACTACGCCTTTGCTGGTAACCATTGCACCACAAATTTTACCACTAAAAATGCATGTTTTACGCTGTCCACAATCCCAATATTCGGAAGTAAGTGTTCCATTCTCGTCCAAATCAGGTATTTCGTTAAACCCGCCAAAATTGCAGAATACGAATTGATGCACTTTAGCCGCTAAATTCGTTATGCCAACTGATTCCATTGCTTTAAGAGCATCGGTTGAAGCAAGGCATTTGTTTGCGTATAACTCGCGAATATGATCCGGCAATTGTTCAAATTCAATCACTTTACCATTATAAAGCGCCTTTAATTTGTTTTCGAAAGCATATATTTCAACACTCTTGTTTTCTAATCCAGCAGGTAGTTTCATGGTTATGCGTGTAACTGTTTTTTCAATCCTTTAATTTTTTCTTTGTTCTCATCTCTGAGCTGTATGGCAATATTTATTATTTCTAATGATTCACGTTTGCCATTAAGGACCTGCCCAACATATTGCGCTGTATATCCCGAACGTTTTGAAATTATAGTTTGAGCACCAGTAGGAAGTTCAAGTCTTAATTTCTGCAATTCTATTTTTGTAAGCGTTCCCATAGTTCAATTTTACTATTTGATTTGTTTTATATTTGTTTTATATTTGTTTCATAATTGTTTTACAAATATACAAGTACAGTTCGATGCATACAAGTAATATTCGATATATTTTGAGTATGTGTATTAATTTCTATTTAGACTAAATAAA
>CAIOJS010000472.1 GCA_903858655.1 uncultured bacterium
AAAAACATTACTCAATCGAAAGAAACCCATTGAAGATGACTATACCGATAAAGATAGTTATAAAGAAGACATGGACCAATGGAATAATAATCCTGCCTATGGTTGGTGTAACAAGAATTTAAAATCCGATGGCACTCCGTATAACGTTTTTAAAGATGGTCTGCGTATTTACACTACTGTAAACTCAAAAATGCAACGCTATGCTGAAGAAGCGGTTGCGGAACATATCGGAAAGGAATTACAAAATGATTTCTACAAACATTGGAAAGGTATGAAAAAAGCGCCTTTTGATGCTAGGCTTACTCAAGATAAAATTGACAATATAATCATGCAAAGCGTTCATCGTTCGGAACGCTATCAGTCCCTAAAGTCTGCCAATGTATCCGATGACAATATTAAAAAAATATTCGATACGCCTGTAAAAATGAAAGTATTTTCTTGGAAGGGTATGAAAGATACCGTGATGTCTCCTTTAGATTCCGTGAAATATTATAAATGGTTTCTTCTTGCAGGACTCATGTCTGTCGAAACACAAACAGGCTATGTAAAAGCTTACGTTGGTGGCATCAATTACAAATATTTTCAGTTCGATCATGTCTGTTTGGCAAAGCGTCAGGTAGGTTCAACTTTTAAACCATTTGTTTACACAGTGGCGATGCAAGAAGGGGAGTTCTCACCATGTTCGCGCGTTCCAAATGTTCCCATTTCGTTCGATTTGCCCAATGGAGATAAATGGGAACCAAAGAATTCTTCCGATTACAAAGAAGGTGAAATGGTGACGCTAAAAGAAGCTCTAGCAAACTCCATAAACTGGATATCAGCCTATTTAATTAAAAGATATTCCCCGGGTCCTGTCATTAAAGTAGCTCGCAAAATGGGAATAAAAAGCGTGATTCCTGAAGTTTACGCTATATGTTTGGGAGTCGCAGATTTATCCTTATACGAAATGGTGGGTGCTATCAACACCTATGCAAACAAAGGTGTATATGTTGAACCCATTTTTGTCACCCGTATTGAAGACAAACATGGCAATGTCTTGGCTAAATTTGCACCCCATACTCAAGAAGCTATGAGTGAAGAGACAGCTTTTCTAATGAACAACTTAATGCAAGGTGTTGTCGAAAGCGGCACAGGAGCACGCTTACGAGGAAAGTATGGATTTACCAACCAAATTGCTGGCAAAACAGGAACCACAGACAACAACTCCGACGGTTGGTTTATGGGTTCAGTCCCCAATTTAACAACAGGTGTTTGGGTGGGCTGCGAAGACCGTAGCGTGCATTTCCGTAGTACATTGTTAGGTCAAGGTGCAAACATGTCGCTGCCGATATGGGCTTTATATATGAAAAAAGTTTATGCCGACAAATCCCTAAATGTATCAACCACCGACAAGTTCTCTAAACCATTGAAACCTTTATCCGTTGAAATTGATTGTGACAAATACAACCAAAGCGGACACCCAATTAACTTTGACAACAAAAATTTCTAATTCTTTGCTGTAATTCTGAATGACTCTTAAAACATTATCCTATCAACCCAAATACTCAAAATATCTTTTGTTTTTGGCGTTGATGTGCTTGTCATATCTATATCAATACAATCATATCCTATTTTATCCACCCCAGTCAATACATCAGTTTCGTCAAACGGATTGCCTTTCTATTGCAATTAACTATTACCAGGGCAATATGAATTTCTTTATACCCGAACTCCACAATCAAATGAGTCAGGGCGGAACAAGTGGATTTGCAGCTGGCGAATTCCCAATTGTATATTATTTTGTTGCTGTTCTCTGGCAAATCTTTGGATTCCATTTATGGATATTTCGCTTGGTCGAAGTCGTAATTACCTTTATAGGTCTTCTTGCTCTTATGCGAATCTTCGTGGGTATTTTAAAAGATAGCCTTTGGGCATTGATGATTTCAATATTACTTTTCTCCTCCCCTATTGTAGCTTTCTATTCAAACAACTATTTAACCAATATGCCTGCGCTTAGTTTTGTCATTTTAAGCTGGTATTACTTCTATAAATTCTTTGAGACGCAACATTTGAAGCAGCTCTACATCGCCATGCTGTTTTTTGCCTTAGCAGCTTTGTTGAAAGTTTCTTCAGCCATAAGTTATATGATGATTCTCAGCGTCTTTTTCTTGGAGCTATTTGGTTGGATAAAAATAAAGAACCATGCAAAGCTCTTCCATAAGCCTTCCAAACATATTATACCTATGCTTATCGTTCCCACAGTAATGTTTCTTTGGTATGGGTATGCTTCTTGGTTTAATGCTCGTTATGGTGGAAGTTATACGTTTAATAGCATTTGGCCCATCTGGAATATGAGCACCACTGAAATAAACATTGTTTGTAACGGATTTATGACCTTTATGGTACAACAGATTTTCAACATCTACACACTCATCGTGATAGGCTTAATGCTAATCGCCATAATATTTTTGGTTGCTGTAAAAAAGATTCCTAAAATGCATCTTACGCTATTAAGTATTTTGTTACTTGGAACCCTTCTGTATGCGCTCTTCTGGTTTAATGCTTTGGGAAATCATGATTATTATTTAATTGACTTCTTACCGTTTTGCTTGTTTATATGTCTAATTTTTCTTGTCGGATTTAAAAAGTACTCAGCTAAGTTATTTAATAACTGGATTGTGAAATCGGTTTTCCTTTTATTCCTATGTTATAACGTGCTCTATTGCCAAAACAACATGAAAATGCGTTATTGGATTGATATCAATAAACCTGAACGCTTTGCTTCAGAAAATGAAATCGGCAGATGGGCTTTTATGCATGTAAATTATGTGAAAAAGATGCAGGCTTTTGAAACCCTACACTATTATTTCAATGCTTTGGGTGTCAAGCCCACCGATAAAGTCATCAGCATCCCCGATTCCAGCATTAATATTTCTCTTGTTTTGATGAATCACAAAGGGTGGACATCGTTCGGATTTGAAGGTATGAAGCAAAAGCAAAAGATAGAAAAGCAAATTATGCTGGGCGCAAAATATTTACTCGTTAGCGACTCTAGTATATATAAAGATACTTCTATTGAACCTTTTATGCACGATTACGTCGGGTCATACGAGAATATTGATATTTTTTATTTGCAAAAAACAAGATAAAACACATGGATAACTTCTTTTCTCGATGCAATTATGTAACTTTGCACAAAATTTCAAGGCATGAGCGACTCAATTAAGCACGAATGCGGTATCGCCTTTATTCGTTTGTTAAAGCCTCTCGAATATTATTTGGCGAAATACGGTACAACCATCTACGGTTTGAACAAACTGTCCCTGTTGATGGAAAAACAACACAACCGCGGACAAGACGGGGCGGGTATCGCCTGCATAAAACTCGATGTGGAACCCGGCATTCGGTTCATCAACCGTTTGCGGTCCAACTCTTCCACGCCTATCATGGATATTTTCAATCAGATTTATTCCAATCTGAAACAAATTAAAAAAACCAACTCCGCTTTGCTCAACGATGTAGCATATCTCAAGCGCAACACCGATTTCGTTGGCGAATTATATTTAGGACATTTGCGCTACGGAACCTTCGGCAAAAACAACATCGAATATTGTCATCCTTTTATTCGGACAAATCATTGGCAAACCAAGAACTTGGTCTTAGCCGGCAATTTCAACTTGACCAATGTGGACGATTTGTTTCAAAAACTTATCGCCCTTGGGCAACATCCTGTGGAAACTTCCGACACCATAACCATACTCGAAAAGATTAGCCATTACTTGGACGAAGAAAACGAAAATATCTATCAACTCTACAAAGCCGAAGGTTTTGCCAAAAAAGATATTTCTGCGCTTATTGGTCGCGATTTGAATGTTCAGAAGATATTATCGCGCGCCACCAAAGATTGGGATGGCGGCTATGTCATTGCGGGTATGATAGGTCATGGCGATGCCTTCGTGATGCGCGACCCTGTGGGAATACGACCTGCTTATTACTATGCCGACGATGAAGTGGTGGTGGCAGCGTCCGAACGTCCCGTCATTCAAACCTCATTTAATGTTTCTTTCGACAAAGTCAAAGAGATTGAACCCGGCATGGCATTAGTTGTCAAAAAAGCAGGCTCGCACTCCATCATACAGTTTCGCGAAGCGGAAACAAAAAAAGCTTGCTCCTTCGAACGTATTTATTTCTCGCGCGGAACCGATAAAGAAATTTATCTCGAACGCAAAAACCTAGGACGCTATTTGGCTCCTGCCATTCTAAAGGCGATTGACTACGACATTGAGAACACCGTCTTTTCCTTCATTCCCAACACCGCGTCTGATGCTTACTATGGACTGATGGATGCTTTGGAAGAGTTCTGCAACAAGGTGAAAAAAGACAAGATAATCGCCGCGGGCAACAATCTGAGCTCCGACGAACTCGACAAGATTTTGTCATTCCGACCCCGTTTCGAGAAGGTTGCCGTCAAAGATATGAAACTCCGAACCTTCATCACGCAGGACAAAGAACGCGACGACTTGGTGGCGCATGTTTACGACGTAACCTACGGCATCATACGCAACCAAGTGGATACTATCGTGGTGATTGACGACAGTATTGTGCGGGGCACCACCCTAAAACAAAGTATCATCCGCATCTTAGACCGACTTAGCCCCAAAAGGATCATCATCGCGTCCTCGGCTCCGCAAATCCGCTTCCCCGATTGCTATGGCATTGACATGGCGAAGCTGAACGACTTCGTGGCGTTCAAAGCGGCGATTGAATTGTTGAACGAAACCAACCAATCTAACGTTATCAATCAGGTGTATAACAAATGTAAACAACAACTCGATTTGCCCAAGGAACAATGGGTGAATCATGTGAAGGATATTTACGCGCCCTTCAGTGCCGAACGCATTTCCGACAAGATTTCCAAGCTCCTCCTGCCCAAAGATATCAAGGCAGAGGTGCATATCGTGTTTCAAACCATCGAAAATTTGCATGCTGCCATTCCAAAACATACAGGCGACTGGTATTTCACGGGAAATTATCCCACGGCGGGCGGAAACAAAGTGGTGAACCGCTCGTTCATCAATTATATTGAGGGGAAAGACGTAAGACCTTACTAAGTTAAGATCCAAATACCAAATTCCAAGTTCCAAATACCAAGGGAGGAGTTGGTAGGGGTGGGTTTCGGGTTCAGGATTTGGATTTCTATTGGTCTTTTTGGGATTGAAGGCGCAGTTCGTTCACCAAACGGGTGATGAGTTCAATAAACATTTCGTAATTGTCGTCAATGTCGGTTGATTCATAGCCAAGTTTCTTTCGGGTTTTCGAATCGCCGCTCACTTCTTCGATGATTCCATTCAGGGTGTATTTCATTTTGCAGCCTCGTGTGCAGGGAGTGTAGTTCAACACGCAGGTGGCGACTACTTCGGAGGTGTGAACGTTGGTGATTTTGAAAATCGCCTGTGCACCCACAAAGTAAAAGTATTTTTGCAGAGTGATTTCGTTGTCGTTTCGCGATTCGTCGGGGATAACCTTGTTGGTATAGTAGTTCACCAAGCGATTATCAATCAACTCAAGAATAAAATCGGCGGAAGGATGGCGAAGGCTGTCCACAGTATATTGTTTCTCAAACAAAGAACGGTCAATCACGTTGAAGTTGCGCTCCAAAAGTATCTTTTCTATAGCAAAATACAAGGTGCGATTGCTGTAGCGTTCTTCTTCCACGATACTATTTTTCTTATCGGGCACGCGCAACACAAAAGCACATTGCGGATGCGCCTTCAGAAAAGAAATCAAGGCGGGTTTTAGATTAATTTCATCGGGTTTCTGTGCAAATTTGAATTTGCCGTAGAGATATATCGGCGGACGGTTGGTTACACAGGATGTAAACACTACCATACCGATGAAAAGATACAATACTTGTAGTGTTTTTTTGTATTTAATAATTGTTTTCATGGATTGAAGTTTTTGATGGTGCAAATTTACAAGTATTTTTTTAATACAACGAAAAAACTATTTCGTAATCTGCAATTCGCTCTACAAGTTGTAATTCGCAGATTGGTAATGGCAATAGTAGCTGATCATTGTTCCTTTCGCCATTTGAATCATCTGATGAATTGGGCAACTTATAAACATTTCGCAACTTTTTTCAACTATTCTTGGCTCGGTATTGCAAATCTATCTATATTTGTAGAAAAATTACTGCACCTATGAAAATCATTAATCAACTTATCCTCGGCGACAACCTGGAAATCCTAAAGAAACTCGAAAGCGAAAGCATTGACTTAATATATCTCGATCCACCATTTTTCAGCAACCGCAACTATGAGGTGATTTGGGGCGATGCAGGTGAAGTGCGCTCCTTTCAAGACCGATGGAGCGGCGGCATGGACCATTATATTGCCTGGCTGAAAGAACGCGTGGAACAAATGCACCGCATCCTGAAACCCACAGGAAGCATCTTTTTGCACTGCGATTGGCACGCGAATGCGTATATAAGAGTGGAGATATTGGATAAGATATTTGGGATGAATAATTTTGTAAATGAAATAATTTGGAAACGTACCACCACTCATAATGATGCAAAACAAGGCGCAAAGCATTTCGGCAGAGTGAATGATACTATCTTTTTTTATTCAAAAGAAACAAAGAAATATAAATATTATTCACAATTTGAACGATATACATCCGAATACATTGCCGCATCCTATAACAAACAAGACCCTGACGGCAGAAGATTTAAAGCCTCTGATTTATCGGCTGCCAAACCCGGCGGAGATACATCTTATGATTTTCATGGAACAAAACCGCCAAAAGGAAGATATTGGGCTTATTCAAAAGAAAATATGGAGCAGTTTGAAAGAGAGGGAAGCATATATTATTCCGATAGTGGAAAGCCATATCTAAAACATTATCTGGATGAAATGCCTGGGAATAGTGTTGATGATTTGTGGTTTAATTGTGTATATAAAAATAAAGGGGAAAGAATTGGTTATCCCACTCAGAAACCTGAAGCATTATTAGAACGAATACTAAAATGTGCATCTAAGGAAGGCGATGTTGTTTTAGACCCTTTCTGTGGAGGCGGCACTACCATAGCCGTTGCCGACAAACTCAATCGGCAATGGATAGGCATTGACCAATCGGTGCAAGCGGTCAAGGTAACCGAGTTTCGCCTCAATCAGCAGCAAGATTTGTTTTCCAAACCCTTCATCCTGCAATTGCACAAATATGATTATGACACGCTGCGCTTCAAAAACGCTTTCGAGTTCGAGGCATGGATAGTGCAACAATATGGCGGCACAAGCAACTCCAAACAACGCAACGATTTCGGACTGGATGGCAAAACCACGAACAACACTCCCATACAAGTGAAACGTTCGGACAACATTGGGCGCAACGTGATTGACAATTTCCTTTCGGCAGTGCAACGCAGCGACAAAAAACTATTCGAAAAGAACATAGCCGAGGGCAAACCCATAGGCTATATCATTGCGTTCACCTTTGGCAAGGGTGCCATACAGGAAGTTGCCCGACTGAAAAACCATGAAAACATCATCATTCAATTGGTAACCGTAGAAGAAATAGTGCCCATCGCCAAAAAACCTACCCTCACCGTGGAAGTGCAACCCCTGAGCACCGACAAGAAAGGCATCCACGAAATCCATTTCATCGCCACAGGCAACAGCCCCGCAGGAGTAGAGTTCTTTTCGTGGGACTTCGACTATAAAGAACCCGCCTTCAAAGCCGAAATCCTATTGGACAAAAAAGGCGAACAAACCTGGAAATTCAAACCCGGGCAACACTCCATAGCTGTAAAAGTAATAGACAACGATGGGTTGGAGAATATAGAAGTGATTAAATTGAAGGTGAATGGAAATGTAGAACGAAATTAAAAAAATGTTATCATGAGATCTGTTAATCGAATCTATAAATTGCATCTGAAAAATACTATATTGGAAAATGAATTCGACATTGATGAGTTGGATGAAAAAATATATAGAATTTCTTCTCCTGCTATCTATTCAAATAAAGGAAAATTAGCTGGAGGTGAATCAATTTATACTGCTACGACCCAAGATGATTATGATGAGAAAGTCTTTCAAAAAATATTAAAGATAAAACCAGTATATAATGTTGAGGATTTTTTGAATTACCATTACCAAAATTATTGTTTGCTTTTTACTGATAAAGAATTATTTTTAAAGCATATACAATATATTATTTTGCCACGTCTTCATAGAGGTAATCGAAAAACGTTTTATGATATAACAAAAGAATGGATTAATAAGACTAAAGAAATGAATTTAATAGAACAAGAAAAGGAAAATATAATTTTTCTAAAAAAAAGTTATGAAGTAGCAACTGAATATTGCCCTTCAAATCCGCTATCAGTTTCGCTAAACCCAAAAGATTTAGGTTCTGTAATAAATTTTGACGAAAAAAAAGTATCTAGGATAATGATTGAACTTGTCAATAAGGGCTTTGTTCAATCTTCGTTAGGCATGTTAGATTTATTTATCACCCAAAGTGGGTTAGATTATTTAAGATATTTAGAAAATCCTGTCCTTTCAAAACAAGAGAGCAATATAAATATTCAAAATATAAGTAATTCGCCAATATTAATTCAAAAGGATGTAAATAATTCACATCAGGCTTTACAAATTGTTGATTATAATAAAGAGGATTTAAAGAAATTAGTCCAAGAAGTTGAAAGTAAAATTGAAGAGTTATCAAAGCACATATCTATGGATGAAGTCGATGAATTAAAAGCAGAAATAGAATATCTTAATACGCATTTAAAAGCTGAAGCTCCAAAACAAAATAAACTCAAAAAAGCTATGGATGAGATAAAAAACATTTTAGCCGCAGTACCTACAAGTGTTATTGCAAATATATTATCGCAGCCCATGATAAGTTTATTATTTCCTTCTTAATTTAATCCGCTAGCGGGGAATTGCATTGCCCGCGTTTTTAATATTCATCAGATGACTTGGAGTCATCAGATGAGTAGCCATAAGAGCTTTAGCCCTACCTTAAAATCATCCATTTCAGGACTAAAGCCCCCCTCCACTATCCTTGTTCTGCACCGCCTTGAAAGGCGGAGTTATTGCTCCAATTCGTATCTTATTACATATAAAGCTTTAACAAATCCCGCAAATGCGGGATACCATCTCATAGACTACTTTGCCTATACCCGCAAATGCGGGATACCATCTCATAGACTACTTTGCCTATACCCGCAAATGCGTAATCATAGATACAAATGAAAACTATTGATTTTATTTTCTTAGCTATATATGCTATTATCAACACATTGACTTTTTTTATAAAATAAATCATCAGTTGTCATTTTAATTATATATTTTTGCATCTAATTCTATAAAAAAAGCAATATGATTGACCTGACAAAAATTTTTGATTACATATTTCTGAACCTACGTGTATCATTTGAAAACAAACAAAAAGGTAGCGATTATCACATTGGTAAATTGCATGCTCAAAACACTGCCCATCAATACGACATAATGATTGTCGCCACCGAAGCCGTACACCTTGCTTTTTTTGGCGTGTTGCCTCAAATCACATTGGATTTGGGTACTCAGATTGCCCAAACCTCAGTAGTGGACGTAATTATTGCTGATTTTAAGGACCGTTGCAGCCGCTTAAACCACTATTTTCTATCCATCAAATTTGAAACAAACCCTTTATATCGTGTGTTTTTTCCTTTAGGTGTGACGGAATACACACAGCATACGAATAAAGGAAATGCTGAAAATTATATTGGTGCAATGGTTTTAGCCATTACAAACCATACTACCGAGGCTGGTGGTGTGAGTGTTTTGCACGAATTTCAAGCATTTCAAACCCGTTGGGAAGCCGACCGTTTGTTGCAAACCACCGATATGGGCTTAACCAAAGGCGCACGCGGCACCCGCAATGAAGCCGAAGTGGCATGGGCTGCGCAAATGCAATCAAATTTGTTTAATTTAGCTTTGGAATATATAGGTCAACCTGCAAAAATGAGCCTTTTCTTTTCTCAACAATATTTTCAAGAAC
>CAIOJS010000473.1 GCA_903858655.1 uncultured bacterium
AAAATATTTTTTAAAGAACTGATTTATTGTAATAGAAAACTGCTTATTGCTTTGATAGAATTCCTGAATAAATTTGTAGGTAATCCAAAAAACATTCGAAGCAATCAAGATACATATATACATATATCCGAAATCAAAAATAGGATAAACACTGCCATCAAGCAATTCTTTGTATTTTGGCATTATTAGAAAGGTATATTTGAGAAATTCAGTAAAATTACCCCGTAGTATTATAAACAATAAAAGTAATGCTGCTGAAATTCCAATCATTGATGCTATCAGAAAATGTTTACGAAAAGTGCTTCTTCGATAAAAGAAAAAGTACAAAATCAATGCTATGATCAGGTAGGCACTTATCAGATAAAAACCTCTGTCAATGGAATACCCGAATGCCACTATTGGAGTAAACGAAAAGAAAAAGGAAATTATATATAGTTTGATTTTTGAAACTTCTTGTTGAACAATAAACCTTTGCAGAAAAATGGTAGCAATCAAAAAAGAATAGGTGGTGATGTCTCTGGAGTAGTTTAGGGCAATTAATGAGGTAGGAAATTTAGGGAATATCAAATAGAGAAAAAAACTGTCAACCGAAAAATATAATATGAGAATGGATACAAAAGATAAGACCAAATCCTTTTGAAACATTTTGATAATAAAGATAAAAAACAAAATCAATGATATGATTAGCGTAATGGATTCCAATAATCTTACTGAATAAATTGATTTGCCAAACAAACTCCAAGCAATGACCGAGCGTAATGGATCCTGATAGGTTCCATGACAAAAAATAAAATCTTTATAGGGCACTTTACCTGCTAAATAGGATATGCCTGTACCTAAAGTTTCGCCTTCGTGAAATGGATCAAACACACAGTGAATTGCGTAACTTGATAGCAAAATGCTTGTAAAAGCTATTATGATACAAAAAAACACCCAAATAGCAGATGAATATAGTATTCTGGATTTTTTAGGCAAATCGGACAAAGTGATGCTAGATGCAGAGACTACTGAAGATTTTTTAATCCATAACCATGGATTTTTTTTTTGACTGAATAGATAAATTATAGATAATAAGAAAGAAGGAAACGCGATAAGAACCATAAATCTCACAATATTATTCGCAGGATTAAATTGAATTGCAGTAAGGGTTCCCGTTACCCGCCATGGGTTGTGAAATGGCAGTGTTATTTTATTCCATAAGAACAATCCTAAAACTATTCCGATTGAAAAGATTGAAAAAAGAAATACATATTTGATAATTGCCTTACTATTTTTCTTCATGATTTGTCTCCTATGAATTACTCTTACAGTATTTTCTTTTGTTTTTATTCGTGTTGCGAACTTTGTAGAACTGTTAAATTAGTTGATTGGTTAATTGGTAGCATAGGCAGAGCCTATATACATATATTCAACTTAGGCACAGCCCAAGGGGAACGGGATTTCTAACTTTATACTTTTATTTTACGTTTTTGTTGCATGGAGGAAGTAAGAAGTTGAAAATATTGAATAAAAGTTAATTGAGTTGATTGGTTAATTGGTTGATTGGTGGAATAGGAAGAGCCTTTATAGATATATTCAACTTAGGCTGCGCCTAAGGGGAACTTTATCAATAGGCTTTATCCAAATACCAAACTTTGCCAAGATATTCTTTATAACCTACTATGCCTTGTGAAATAGAATAATAAACCGTTGTAACCGGAAAGTCATTCAATTGCATCACATAAACGGAATTATATGTATGATTTTGTAGGGTAAAGCTAGGATAGCAAGTTGACACCCAACACCAGGGATTTAAAGGATGTTGATTGGCTGGAGCGTTGTTTTCCAATAAAAATTCTCCGTCGAAGTAATAGCTTTCAGAGGAATAATGATAATAATAGTAAAGATCAAAACGTTTTTTAATTCCAAGAAAAACATCCTCGAATGACAGCTTAATTCTTATATAGTAAGTTGTGTCACTTCTACATTGTAAAATATAGTCCACTTCTTGAACCAAACGGTGATCGCCTATGCACGATTGATTATAATGTTGCTGATAATTATGCATGGATGTATTGAGTGGTGCGGTTCGGTCATAACAAATTGAATCACCAAGCGAATCTTTAAACGTTAGAGATGAAATATCCGTATAAGGCACTATACTTATTTCTTCGGGTGAGAATATCAGGTCGGGTAATAATTTAGATTGACATTTTTTGCAATCCACAAAAAACAACATAAGCGATGCACTAATAACAAACGATAACAAAAACTTTTTCATTGGCTCTAAATTAATTTATTCATTGTAAGGCAAAACTATTATCGTAAAAATATTAAATCAATTACATTTCATATCATTACTTTTTCTAACGTTGAGCAGCCTTGCTGCGTGCATTCAAAGATAATACTTTTATTGTAGGTTTTAATTGAATGCAACAAGGGTGTTGTTAGCGGTAGTTTAATTTGTCCCAAGTTGCACCCAACCTTTTGAACATAACAACTTCTGCTTAAGGTTATTTTTTATGAAGTAAATAAATAATAAATTGTCAAAAGTCGTGGTAGCCAAGTCAAAATTTCTTAACTCAATTGATTTAATGAGCTTCAATTTGTTATTACAATTTACATAATGGTTGATTACAAATTTATTATTTTCTTTATCCTCAACTCCAATTCCGTCCAATGTCACTTTATCGACTAAATTAAGACTGTCTCCATTGATTTTATATGTTTCTTTATCAATCTGTCCATGATTAGTAAACATGAAGCTGTTAATTAATTTAGTCGAGTCGTCATAAAATGGGTTAAAGACTCCATCAAAAGCTGAAACGTAATTCAGCGTATTTTTGCCACAGTCAAATAATAACACTTTGTAACTTTTATTTGAATAAATGTAAAAGTCAGTCAAGAGGAAGTCGGGACAATTGTCTCCATTAATATCTTTAATTACAAACCCCAGGTAATCTTTAATGGAATCAATTACTACCAATTGTTTCCATTGATTGTCAATAAGCTGATAAAACATAAATCTAAAATCATTAACAGCAATAAAGGCATAAAATGAATTATTATTAAAAAAGTTGTCTGCCTTAAGGATGCTATTGTCGTTGATTATTTCAAAACTCTCTTTTGAAATATGCTTATTGAGGGAATCCAAAAGGAAATTAGTAATTTGATTTGGTGTCAATATAATAGAATCATGTTTAAAAATGGATTCGTCCTTCTTCATATTTTTATTTTGTGAAAAAGAATTTGTGAAACAAAGTGTCACAGTAAATATAGCTATTATTGAAATCAATTTTCCCATAATAAATTACCACTAATGTATATATATTTATATCTAAAAAAACAAAAATGTGCACAATATCTCCACTATTGCTATGCTTTTTTTACCTTTTTTCATTTTCCTGCTGCATATTATTTTTTTACAAAGATACAAAAGATTTCTTTTATGATGACATTTTTCGAACAAAAAACTATTTTGCTCTATTGGTTTATCTTTTATGATAGTTTCTCCATCTCCTTTAAGGGATATTCCTTTCCCTATAAGGGTTGTTCCATTCCCTTTATAGGATATTCCTTCCCCTATAAGGGATGTTCCATCCCCTTTAATAGATGTTCCTACCCCTATAAGGGATGTTCCTTCCCCTTTAGTGGTTGTTCCCTCCCCTTTAAGGAATGTTCCCTCCCCTTTAAGAAATGTTCCTTCCCCTTTAGGGGATGTTCCTTCCCCTTTAGGGGATGTTCCTTCCCCTTTAGGGGATGTTCCTTTCCCCTTAGGAGATGTTCCTTCCCCTTTAAGGGATGTTCCATCTTTCATGGTTGTTGAAAAAACGCTGATATTTAATAGTATATCAAAATAATGATAAGAGGTATAAAATAACTGACCGCCTTTTTTGAGGAAGCGATCAGTTGGAGTTTCGAGCTTTTAGGTTCGAAAACGGCTTAAACTCCTACGTGATAAATAGGATCAGTCCAATTGTAAGGATCAGAGCCTAAAGCATAAGATGGCTTACCTGTACCGGCAGAAGTTTGTAGTGACATCTCATTGGTAAGATGAATCGCACCCTTATTTTTTGTGTTCTTTTTGGGCACCGGCAACACGGTAGCTTCCACGATGCCATAAATTACTCCGCTTGCAATGTTGGTAACAATAAGTTCACATTCAGGAGTGCAGAATATCGAAACATAAGTTTCAGGTTTCACTCCCTTTTCGGTGGTGACACCAATTTTCCAAAGATACGTTGCTTTTTTTCCTGCCGACTTAACCCTCAGATGAAACCATCCCGGACCAAAAGCTACGATTTCGAATTCACGTGGATGGCTACTTGGTTTATTCTTTACTTTAAATCCGCAACGTTCCACAACAGCTATACCAGCGTTGATATCGCCAGCCGCTATAGCCACATCTGTTGCAATTCCCTGAATATAAAGCCCTACTTTTTTGTAGTAGCGTTTTCCGGTATTCACTTCCAGCTTTTCCTGAGCGGTTAATTGTTTTGAACGATTTGTGATGCGTTGAGCATTGATTGCAGTTATTTTTCCACCTTGCGCATGCATCTCAGTATCGTCCACCGGTGGGTCGGTTACATCAACGTCGCCCGCGGTTTTCACACCATTGAGCATGTCGGCAGTTTCCAATGCGCTCTTGTCTTTGAGATCTAAATTTACTTGAATGTTTAATGAGCCTAGCATAATACATAATTTTTTATTGATTAATACTATTTTTTTTGTAGCAACAAAATTACTCAATCCACTAATAGTTGCAACAGCGCCTGTGTTCGAAATAGCTTATTTGCCTCAAAACGCATGTTTTTGCCTTCAAAACGCATGATTTAAGCCTCAAAACGCTTTTTTAATATTGGCATAGAAATGGCATATAACAGGAATTTCGGGCATTATTCATCTAAAAAGAGCAAAGAAATGAGGTTAAATGAGTTAATTGGGTAAATTAAGTTGATTAGTTTAGCGGTTAACAATTCAACAATCTAACAATTCAACAATTCAACGTGTTCAACAAATTAACTCAATCAACCAATTAACCGAATCAACTAGTTAACCTAATCAACCATTCAACTTAATCAACTAATTTATCAATGATGAAATAGGAAAAAACGCAACTAGCTTCCAAATTGATTTCGCGCTGCAGGCGTTCTTTTATTTCGGAAGCTACATAGGGTTGCACCATTTCGGATTTGCCAAAATAATCAACCAAATTAGCAGCAGAGGTGATGCCAAAATGAAACTTCATGCCGGTGTTTGCAGGATTTTGGTTTCGAAATTGAATCATGTACAAGCTATTATCAATCACTTTTTGAACGGGCGGAGCATGTGCCACAATTTTTTCGTTGCATAAATTCATGATTTCAGCATGGTTGTTGGCAGTGAAAGGAATTTGAAACAGTTGTTCGAGCAAGTCATCCATGTGGACTGAAAATTCTTTCATGGGTTGTTTCAATTCCTGTTGTGTAAATTTAATTTGATTGAATTTGATGCCTTCCATCAAAGGAAAATCCCAAGTTGGAATCTTGATGAAATCGAAAGGCGCATCATCATCGGAACCAAGCTCGGTGAAGGTGAAAAGCTGTTCCACAACGCTATCGAATGACATGATGATTCCATGTTGCGCAATGGTGGTAGTTAGGGTTGGAATATATTCGTCTTCTTTATCCTTATAATAATCTCCTCTCGCAAAATTAAGATTCCACGATTCGTCTTTGGCAAATCCGACCAGCTCAATGACTTTAAAGAAAGTCAATTTTTCCACGTAATATTCTTTCAAATCCCTACGAAAACCATTCATCAGAGAGCGGTACTTACCAATCAGTTCAAGAGCTAACTTATCCCTAGCTCTCGTTCGAATGAGTTTCATTATCTTGGGATGCATCTCTTTTACAGCATTCACATTTTCTACATAATCCTCATGCATTTGAAAACCAATAAGTAGCTGCCTAAAAATCAAATCATCTGTAAGACGTTCAAAGTTAACAAGCGATATAATTTCATAAGAAAGACTTCCTGCTAAAATAAATATTTCCGCCAGCATAGTATTGGGATACATGCAGGCAAGGTTATCATAAAAATCAATACGTGAGGGTAGTTTATTATAGTTCGCAATATACATAAGGTATCTTTTTTAATTTGTTGATGGATTCATTGGTTCATTGGTTAATTGAGTTGATTGGTTAATTGAGTTAATTGGGTTAAGTGGTTCAATTGAGTTGATTGGGTTAATTGAGTTGATTGAGTTAATTGAGTTGATTGAGTTAATTGAGTTGATTAGTTTAGCGTTTAACAATTTAACAATCTAACAATTCAACAATTCAACCATTTGACTTAATCAACCACTTAACTTAATCAACTATTCAACAATTTGACTTAATCAACTAATTGACATAATCAACCATTTGACTTAATCAACTAATTAACTTAATCAACTAATTACTTGACATTAACAAAGATTTCTTCCGCCGTGAATGAGTTGAATGTAAATCCGATATGTTTGGCAGTGAAGGCTTCGTTGAGGTGGAGCGTGGCGTCGCTTTTCACGTC
The DNA here is from genome assembly GCA_903858655.1 of uncultured bacterium. GTDB lineage: Bacteria > Bacteroidota > Bacteroidia > Bacteroidales > CAIWKO01 > CAIWKO01. The sequence goes on from CAIOJS010000473.1 coordinate 6,529, forward strand.
GTCGGCTTTGTGGAGATTGCACCAAAAGCGCACGGTCAATGAATAGGTTTCTTGTTTCACCTTGGTGTAGAGAATCACAGGTTTTCGTTTTGAAATCACATGCGGCACTGTTTTGATGGTGGCGTTGATGACTTCGTTAATCATGTTGGCATCCAAATCTTTTCCCGCCAAGGAAAAATGAAGCGTTACACAGCGTTGGTCGTTGCTTAGGGTCCAGTTTACAATGTTTTCGGAGAGGATGTTGCCGTTGGGGATGATGACTTCTGCGCCATCGGATGTATGTATGGTGCTTGCGCGCAAACCAATTTCTGTTACCTTGCCATTTTGTCCGCACACATCAATTTCGTCGCCTATCTTCAACGACCCATCGAAAATCAGGATGATACCCGACACAAAGTTGTTGACCATGTTTTGCAAACCCATACCAATACCGATTCCTAAAGCACCTAAGAGAAAGGTGAGTTTGTCTAAGGGCAATCCCGATGCCGCAATGGCAAGCAGATAGCCACCAATGAGCACTAACAAGCGGGTGATTAACAGGCGGGAGTGTTGTCCTTTGGTAGCGGAGGTCATGTCTTCGGCTTCCGTACCAATTTCGCCAAACAAAAAACTTATCAACTGTTGCAGAATATGGGCAAACCATATTATCACGAAAAAGAACAATACGTTGACCAATCGGAACGAGATGCTCCCCAAGCTGCGTTGCATGGTCATCATCTCCACCAAGCTATTGCTGATGCTATGAAACAGATTGAGATTGGATGCCAGCATGATGCCCCACACGATTAGGGCAAGTATCAACAAAGGTCCTTTAATTTTGTTGACCACGATGCTGCTGTTGAAAGGCTTTTCAACCCCTTTTTTCAATCGGCTGCTGAGCAATTGCACAAGGATGATTTCGAGGATGCTTTCGATAAATATAGGCAATATCACTGCCTGAGTTACTGCAAAAATACTGGCTAAACCCACGATGTTCGATAGCGAAAATCGCCCGAAGAGATTACACAGAATGCCACAGCCTGCAAGCAGTATTCCTATTACTACCGCCGAACGGATCAATTTAAAGTATGGTGTTTGGATGCTTAGTTTTTTATAGAATCGGAGCGAGAACACGATGACCGCCGCATGAAGCAGCAAGAGCCATATCCGAGCCAGCAAGGTGGGTTCTATCTGCAAAAAGGTGAGGGCGATGGCAATGGACAATACGGCTAATATCAAGAAATCGAAACGGAAATGTTCTTTATTTCTGAAAATGATGAAGGATGATGCCAACAGCAATACAAAATATTCGATGCTGAGATAGGCTGTGGGCGCATAAGCATCGAAGAAAGGCATCAAGCAGAACATGATGACAAGGAGGGCTAATATAGGACTTTTGTTCAGATAGTGTAGATGCAGAAATTCAAAGGAATCTTTTTTTCTCCGAATAGTTTTCAAGAGCTTGCGCTTAACAAACAGCCACACTATGAGCAGCATCCCGAACACAAACACCACCCCTCTTTGCTGTGAAGTTTGATTGAAGTAATATCCTATCGCCTTACTTTCGTTAGTCCACAAACTTTGAGTCTTGCTCGAAGTGTCTTTAACTTGAACGATGGCAGGCGCTTGTTCCCACAAGAAATTCACCTCTTTGCCAAAGAGCTGTTGTCCGGCTTTGTCCAACTTTGTTTCGATAATTTTTAGCATATTTGTCAGGCTGATAGCATTGTCGGCTACTTTAACTTTCAGGGCGTTCAGGCTATCAATGGTGGCTTTTGCCGTTGAGTCAGTCTTTGCCCATTTGCGCTCCAAGCGTATCAGCTTCTTGTCATAGGTCTTACGCAGACTGCTGTCGGCATACAATCTCCGAAACACAGAGTCGGTCAACACCTTTTTTAGATGCAGTTTGGCACGATACACCGTATTATACTCCGCCTCAACATGCACTTGATATCTATCCACTTCTTCATCCAAATTTGTAGCGAAGTTTTGATAAAGATATAGATTCTTAATCCGTATCACGGAATGTTTGTCGCGTATGTTTTGACGTATGGTAGTAATATCCTTAGTGATGGCACTATTGCGTTGTCCCATGCTTGACAAATCGAAATCCAATTTGATGCTGTCGCGAATCTCATTCAAATTATCGTTCACCCTTTGGATGCTCAACATAAAATCACTCGAAGTGAGTGTGTCAGCCTCCATCAACAATTTGTCGTGCATCGCTCCGCCGGTGGCTCCTGTGTCGGCTTTGCTTTTGAGGCTATCCGCAGTCGTTTTGTTACCTTGACCTGAACCGTTATGCCCATGCTTAGATTGTGCAAAAACACCTAAACTCATAGAGAGTAGGAAAAAAAGAATAAAATATTGTTTCATATTGAGTTAATTGGTTAATTAGTTGATTGGTTAATAAGTTGATTAAGTTAATTGGGTTAATTGGTTAATTGAGTTGATTGAGTTAATTAAGTTAATTGGTTAATTGAGTTAATTGAGTTAATTGGTTATTTGAGTTGATTGAGTTAATTGGTTATTTGAGTTGATTGGTTAATTGGTTATTTGAGTTGATTGGTTAATTGGTTATTTGAGTTGATTGGTTAATTGGCTATTTGAGTTGATTGGTTAATTGGTTATTTGAGTTGATTGGTTAATTGGTCAACAATTTAACTTAATCAACTATTTACCTTAATCAACTATTTGACTTAGTCAACTATTTGACTTAATCAACAATTTAACAATTCAACAATCTAACAATTCAACCTCTCCCCCATTTTTCATTTTTAATTTTTCATTTTTCATTATCCACTTCCGCCATAAAGAAACTAAAGTTCACTTTTCCATAGTTTCGATGTTGACTAAAATGTGGATGCTGACTGAAATCAACTTCGCGGGGATGTTCGATGATGAGTAAGCCATCGGGCAAGAGAAGCTCTTTGGCAAATATTTTGTCGGGCAAACTGCTTGTTGCTTTTGAATCGAAAGGTGGGTCGGCAAAAATCACATCAAACTTCTTTAGGGTATGTTGAATAAATAAAAACACATCGGCATGATAGGTTTTCATGGTCGTTACTTTAAATTCGAGGGCAGTTTTTTCAATAAAGGCAATACAGACATGATTGATGTCAACCGCACACACCTCGCTACTGCCCCGCGACACAAATTCAAAGCCAATGCTCCCTGTGCCTGCAAACAAATCCAACATACGGCTGTCTTCAAAATCTATCAAGTTGTTCAAAATATTAAACAGGCTTTCTTTAGCCATATCGGTGGTGGGGCGCACAGGTAAGTTATCGGGAGGATGTAGTCGGCGTCTGCCAAGACTTCCACTTATAATTCGCATAATACAGTATTTAATAATGAATAAAAAACATGAGGAGTAACATCGTTCAAGATATGACTGTTTTGTATCGTCAGGTTGGTTTCCACAAAAGCTATGCTTCGAATATATTTATAGAGCAAATCATATAAAGCAGAATGTTCCACAATTTCGCCCATCAACACCACCCCTGTCTGCTCAGGACTCATCTTCAACTGCTCATAAACAAACAAGACGAAATACATAAAATCTTCAGCAGTTCGGTAAGAAAACGTATTGTAAAACATCAGCTTCCTACCATCGAGCACCATCATGTCAAAGAAAGTAGCGTGCACCTGTATATACACTTGAGGCGGTTTGATGCTATGTTTGTTGGCTAGTTGCAAGGATTCAATAAACACCGAAGCATGATGATGAATTTTGCTTTGGGGAATATTCAATGCATTTCTCCATCCGTTGGGAACAGCAAAAATGTTAGCACTTTCGTTGTTGCGCAATTTATCATAACAGATTTCGTCCTCCTCCTCTATTTGTTGATTAAAACAAAGAAAAGTGGCTGCTTCCGATGCATCAAAGAGAGCATCAGGCACCAAAGTAGCTTGCTGCGTTTCATAAACAATACGAACATCTTTATAGGGCAATTGCAACATATCATGCTCAGAAACAAACAAGCCTAAATGCTCAAAATACTTGTTTTTGTTGTGGATGCCTTGAATGTATTTATGAGCAAACGCCACAAACTTATTCTTCTCGGCATCGAAAACAGCATATTGAAGTGCATTTTTGTGTAAACCCACGGTCAATTGATAAGCAGTTGAAGGCAGATTATAAAAGCAAGGATCCGTTTTTTGAATAAAGGTGTGTAATTCGGCTGTGTCCATGAGGTTCTTCAATTATTAGTTATCGCGAAAATCGGTTTTCTGTGTAATTTTCAAATCTTTCAATATAGAAGATTTCACCCGTATGGTGAAATTATAACTCTTTCTGAAACCATACGGTATCCATTCCAACTCCATTTCCCAACAATGCAAGTCGCGATGTATGTTGAAGGAAGTGAAGGAAAACTTCTTGTGGATAAAATCATACCCTGTCGTAAAACCTACTTTCCATTTTGGAGTAACGTAAATATCCCCATTAATACCTAAAGTTAGAATGGTATCGTGTTTATACATTCTGGTCAAGTACATAAAATTGGCAGAAGATGTATAACTCAAATTAAAATTTACGCTCCATTGGTTTAAGAATATAGGTTTTGAAGTATTTTTCTTTTTATCCTTTTTCTGAAATGTTTTGTCGCTGAGGTTATAGGTTACTCCCAATACCCAATGTGTATTACTTCGGTGCAAAATATGCCGATGTACATTCCATTCATATTTATTGATGCGCCCTAATGAATCCGAAGCATACATATCCCAAGCACCGGTAAAACTTATATCCAACAAATCAAACAAACGGGTTCTACCATTTATAGAAATGGGGTCCCAACGCAAAGAGTCTTTTGCAATATCATAAGCAGTTTGTATGCCCAAATTATCCAACAGCATAATCTTTTTAGAACCCGTAATAGTATCTTTTCTATTACGGATTTTCATTTCCAGATTATTGTTCAAACTGAAAGCCACTTTGCCCGATAGTCCATCGGGAGGCGAACCATAAACATTGTTTTCGAAGATGGAATAGCGACGAAAATGTCCTTTGATATCGGTTTGTTCATATTTATAATATCCCCAAAACCGAGAACCAAAATTAGGACGATACACAAAACTAACCGAAGGCGTCATCACATGTCGAATAGCTTTCAATGCTCCCTTCTTAAACTGATACATACCATAAAGTTTTGTTGTTATCGAAGAGGAAAAATTAAATTCATGAGCCATCTGAAAACTATGTACTGTATCCGATCTCAGGTAAGAAGTGTCTTTAACGGGGTCGTTATACCATTGTTTATCAATAGAACGCAAATACCAGCGTTCAGTAATGTTAATGGAGTTTGTCCAATTAATGAATTTCAATATCTTCACCGTGCTGCGTATCGGAATGCTATGCTGCATACCGTTTTGCATCAAACTGAATATACGTGGTGTCAGCAACAAACTATCATACGTATTTATGTTATTATCAAGATTCATGGTGTAACCCACACTAATATTGTCGTACCATTTCAAAGCACCTGCTTTATTCTTTTTACGGAAAGGATAAAACGTATTCACCGAAAAGTTTAACTGTGGGAGTTTCAATTGTAGTTCTTTAGTAGTCACATTTTGAGTACCGCCTATGTTTAATGATAAATTTGCCTTCCCTCTAAACAACGATGTCTGATATGCAATACTCGATTCAAAGGTATTAGACAAATACTCACTATTTGATGTAGGATTGTATTTTGAGAAATTACTACTAACAATGTTTACGTTAGCCGAAAAGCTACTGTTCGGGCGAGCTTTAGCATCTTGATGATGACTCCACAGAATTTTAAAGGCTTTGTTTCGTGAATAATCGGGCAAGAATTTCTGACTCATAATATTAACCGCGTATGAGAGCGCAATATTCCCTTGATATTTATACTTCTTTTTGTAACTTGATGATGCATAAGCAGCCCAACTTCCTCGTGTATATATATCTCCTTGCAAGGTCAAATCAATAAAATCATTAATCCCCCAATAATACCCCCCTCTATCAAAGTGGTACCCACGGTTTGCCGATTCACCCCATGTTGGAATAAGTATCCCGGACACTTGTCCTTTCTTATTAGGAAAATATCCGAAAGGCAACACCAAAGGAGTCGGCACACCCTCAATCTCCATATACGCAGGACCTGAAACAATTTTATCATTGGCTGTCATACGTGCTTTACTGAACTTTATAGCATAATGTGGCACTTCTTCTTCACAGGTAGTGTATAAACCGTTTTTTATATTTGCTGAATGGTCAGGGAAACGTTTCACTATGTTTCCATGCAAATAACTCTCCCCCTCGTTGGTAATGATGTTTTTGACCAATCCTTTCTTTGTTTCAAAATTATAATCCAAACTAGTAGCAGAAAAAGTATTCGACCCATCTATAAAGTCAGGCTTCTGCACTTCTTTCCCCAAGGAGTCAAGCACCCCATCTGCATACAACGAATTATTGGCAAAATTCATTTCCACATAACCTGCCTGTAAGGTTATCGTTTCATATTTTATCACAACAGTGTTATACAGATACGCTTTTTTCTCCGTGATACTCAATTTTATGGAATCCGCAGCTTGATAGTCTATCTTTGACCCTATAGCGCTAGGTGCAAGTTGATCGCGTAAATCAATAATGGTATCTTTCTTGATAGTATCGTTCAGGATAGCTATACTATCGCTTTTATTCGATAATAAACTATCCGTCGCAACCACTTGAGCATGTGCTTGAGATATAATGATAAGGAGCAATATAGAAACAAATAAACGTATGGCTGTAGATTTAGTTGATAAAATCGTTAATAATTTGATGGTAGCATGCTTGTTGTTATCGAAAAAGTGTCTAAATTTGCAGAGTATTCAAAACGAATTCTTGCAAAACTAATTAAAATATATTATTCAGATGAAACGATTTAATCTGTTTTTTGTTTTATTAACATTGATGTTTTTGTATTCACTTGGTAATGTAGCTCCTAACATCATAAAAATCAAAAAAGTTGTTATAGATGCAGGCCATGGTGGAGACGATCCCGGAGCTGTTGGTAAAAACTCAAAAGAAAAGAATATTGCGCTCGCTGTCGCATTAAAGTTAGGAAATTATATTAAAACAAATTTTCCTGACATCGAAGTGATTTATACCCGCAAGACAGATGTGTTTATTGAATTGTATCGTAGGGCGCAAATTGCAAACAGCAACAAAGCTGACTTGTTTATTTCCATCCACTGCAATTCCACCACCAACACCGAAGTAAAAGGAACTGAAACTTGGGTGATGGGTTTGCATAAAAGTTCTGCGAATTTAGAAGTCGCAAAAAAAGAAAATGCTTCCATTCTTTTTGAAAACGACTACGCCAAACAATACGATGGCTTCGATCCGAACTCGCCCGAAGCCAATATTATATTCTCACTATATCAAAACGCCTATCTCGACCAAAGTTTGCTTTTTGCCGAACAAGTTCAAAAACAATTCAAAACGAAAGTAGGTCGTGGCGACAGGGGTGTGAAACAAGCAGGCTTTTTAGTCCTTTACAAAACAACCATGCCCGGTGTATTGGTCGAGACGGGTTTTGTCAGTAATCTTCAAGAAGAAGAATATCTGCTAAGTGAAAACGGACAAAATCAAATTGCCTCAGGAATTTTCCGTGCTTTCAAATCCTACAAAACAAATTTCGAAAGTGGAGGACTAAACTCAACGGAAGATGAAACGCCTGACTATGTCATCAACAATCCTGTAGTTCAAAAAGATACTATCAAGAAAAATCATCCTGTTGACACAAACACGCATCAAGTTGTCAATCAAAAAAACGAAGTTTTTTTTAGAGTACAGATGCTTACATTGCCAAACAAAAAACCTTTGAATTCCCCTGAATTTAATGGTTTGAATGATATCAAAGTATATGTACAGAAAGGTGTTTATAAATATACGGCAGGCAATTTCAAGACGCTCGACGAAGCCGTAAAATATCAACATGAAGTCCAAAGCAAAGGTTTTAAAGATGCG
>CAIOJS010000474.1 GCA_903858655.1 uncultured bacterium
GATCTATAACGTTATTTTATTCTTATTATTAGTATTGGACAAAAATAAATGTTAATTAGCATGCATACTTTCGGCTGTCGGTTTTTATATAATTAAGTTCCAAGCTCCAAATCCCAAATCCCGAGCTCCAAGGATGGACACTACGAATTGCGAATCTTCGAATTATGAATTGAAAAAGGCAATATTTCCCCTATAATTTTATATCAAAAGAAAATAATAGATAAGTATAATGCAAAAATATGCATCAAAATCAAAAATCGTAAGTAGCTATAAAACAAGTGCGGTGCCTATATTGTAAAATTACAAAACATATCCCGCAGTGTGCGGGAGGCATATTGTAAAATTACAAGACATATCCCGCAGTGTGCGGGAGGCATATTGTAAAATTACAAAACATATCCCGCAGTGTGCGGGAGGCATATTGTAAAAATGCAAAACATATCCCGCAGTGTGCGGGAGGCATATTGTAAAAATGCAAAACATATCCCGCAGTGTGCGGGAGGCATATTGTAAAAATACAAGACATATCCCGCAGTGTGCGGAGGCTATTCTTCAAAAAAAATATTTCGAAACTTGATTAAGATGTATCTTTATCTGTAAGAAAAAATAATATGGACTTTAAAGCTTAACCACTTTCATTTTATGTGAAAAAAAATAGTCGAAATAAAAAAATAATCATTTTATTTAAAAACATATTTGGAGATTCAATAAAAAGTTTTATTTTTGCAGTCTTAAATATTAAAACCTTAAAGCCATGTTAGACTTCATTAAATTCTTCATTAATTTATTTTTGAATTTACCTATCTCTTTTGAAAGAAAAAGAGCAGCAAGCGACGACCATGTTAGCCATATTGTAGCTCAAAACACTACCGGACAGTTTGACGATATGTTGGCTGCAACTCAGGCAGTTCATAACGATTTGTTCAATAATGTATCCGATATAGATACTTCCATAGCCGAGCAGAAAACTCAAACCGACATTACGGATGAAATTATGGATAAATTCGTCAAGCGCGTGAGCAAATTGAATTCGCATTTCGAATCCACAGGTTTCGTTACTTCCAATTACTATACCTTGTTTTTCCCCCAGGGGGTGCAGAAATTCACACGTGACACCAACAAAGGCAACATCATAAACCACATGAATACGTTGATTAATGCCATCACAGCCCATACCACAGATGCAGGTGGGGCAAGCGTTTTAACTGAATTTCAGAATTTAAAGACTCAATTTGACGCAGCGCATCAATTACAAGGGCAAAAGATAGGCATAACTCATGGCAAAAGAACCACGCGCAATGAAGCCGAAGTGGCTTGGGCAGATCAATTGTTTGATAATTTGCTGACCTTAGCCAAACTCTATAAAGGCAGACCTGAAAAACTCAGTGACTTTTTCACCCAACATTTGTTTGAACGTCATTATAGCACGGCTACAGATCATATTGGTACCCTAACGGGGAAAGCAAATCGCGGTCATACCATCGTGGCAGAGCCTGATGTAAGGGTTCATGTGGTGGATGGCAACATCAATGATGCTTTCACCAAAGCTGATGGCACCTATCGCACCCCGCGTTTGCCCGTTGGTTTTTGGAAAGTGCAATACAGCAAACCCGGTTTCATCACTCAGGAAGTTACCATCGAAATATTTGACGATGGCGACACCACCTTTGATGTCTCTATGGATTTGGAAGTAGCTCCGAGCTAAGCCGTTCATCGTTTGAATAACTTGAGCTATTGCTTGATTAAAATTATAAATAGAAATATATAGATACTAAGTTCTTACAAGGCAGGATGTTTAGTAATAGCAACATTACATAAATTTAATTGGTTACTAGATTCTACTGAAAATATTACTAAATAAAAGCTATTAGGAAGTTTCTCATAATTCTTAACCTCATAGTTCCTGCCTTGTATTTTTATCTTAAAATGAAATTGAGAAATTAGTTACTTTTGTGTTTTATATCTATTAAAAAAAATAAAAATAATAAGTTCTTACAAGGCAGGATAATTAAGAATAACTCATACTATGTAATTTTGTTTGGAATCAAATTCTATCGTAATTGTTATTAAATAAAAGCTATGGTTTAATATTAATGCCATAATACAAGTTTCCATAGTTCCTGCCTTGTATCTTTATCTTAAAATGAAATTAAAAGTAATAGTATCGTTGTTCTTTATATCAATAAAAAAAAAGAAATTTAAGTTCTTACAAGGCAGGATGTCCATTCTATTATAATCTTAAGGACTATAATAACGGTTTATGGGAATGTACCGTTGTTTCGTGGATAAAAAGCTATGGTTTTCGCCTTGTCTTGGCACCATACCCATAGTTCCTGCCTTGTATTTTTATCTTAAAATGAAATTTAAAAGTAAAAGCATCGTTGTTCTTTATATCTATAAAAAAAAAAGAAATTTAAGTTCTTACAAGGCAGGATGTCCATTCTATTATAATTGTAAGATTGTTATAGTAGCGGTGAGTTTATACACCGATGTTTGGTGGATAAAAAGCTGTGGGTTACGTCTTGTCCGGACTCCATAACCATAGTTCCTGCCTTGTATTTTTATCTTCTTCAAAATTATATTGCTTAGACCACGATTCTCTGTGGTCTTTTTTATTGATGAAGAAGATCACACAGAGATGCACGGAGATTAGCACAGAGATTCACAGAGAGATTCCCGCAAAGCCATACAACATTATAACAATAAAAAAAAAGAGCCACGGTTCCCCGCAGCCCTTTCTACTTAATATTCTTAATCAATTATTTCACTAATCAACTAATTCACCACCAACTTCCGATTAAACGTTCCCTCGGCGCTTATCACATTCACGAAATACACGCCCTTGGCGAAGCCGCTCAGGTCTATGCTGACCATAGATGTGTTATATACATTTTGTAGCATCATACTGCCCATTGCATTATAAATACTGATGGTTGAAGCTGCGTTTGCCTTGCTTGCCGGAAGTTGAATGTGTATCAAACCATCCGTTGGATTAGGATAAATTTGCCAGGATGCGTCGGTGCTATGTTCGTCCACACCTATATAATATCCATTGAAATATTCCACATTCTGCACCACATTATGCTTGTCGCAATGCACGATGCAGACGGGATAGCCCACGCCGTTAGCCAAATAGCTATAGGTGTTCGACGAATCGCGAAGGTATTCTGTGGCATACACCTGAATACCGCTGAACTTGCCATAAACGCTATCTATTTCGGTGATATATTCATGCTCGCGCAGCACATTCGGGTAGTTGCCGTACGGAGTGGTTATCGAACCACAGGCATCGGCTATAATTTGTTTCTTGATAGTGCGCACATAGAAAGTGTCCACATCGGCGGGATGATTGTCCATGGGCAACACCCAGCGACCATAAGCCGTAAACATACTTCCGTAGGTGGCAGGCGCACCAATGACCAATTCGGGTGGAGCATTCTGCACGTCCACGCCGGCAAACTGCCCTGATTCGGGACGGAAACCCATCACCCAGAAGCCCGTGGTGTCGCTTTTCCAAAAACAATAACCATTGCCCGGACCCACGGGAGCACCGCCATACAGACTGCCATACAAGTCGCCGGGTCCGTAGGTATAGATATTGGATAGGGGATAGGTGCATGCGTAAGGCGTGGTGGATGTCAGATGATAATCAGCATATTTAGGATAATGAAGATGAAGATTGGCGTAGTTCCATACCTGACCGGGAGCCGCTGCGCCCAAAGGTACAGCCGTTGTGGTATCCACTGCCAAAAGCACCGACAAGCCATTGTATGGCAAATCAGCACCCGTAATCGTAACGCCGCAGCCTGCGCCTGTGGTATAACAGGTGGATGTGTCCGAACAGCCTTCAAATGTAACTATAACGGCATAACTTCCGGGATTCAAAGCCGAAAAACTTTGATAGGTTTGCCCTGCCAAAGGGGTGAAGCTTGGGCAAGTTACCCATTGATACGTGGCTCCTGACAGATTGGCGGTCAGCACGCTTCCGGTCTGTGTAACCGCTACATTTAGTTCGATGACAGTTACATAAAAAGTTTGAGCAGGGGATGAACCATTGCTGTTGTTTGCCGTAATCGTAATGTTGCCGCTTGAAGATGCAATGGCATCAATGCTGGGTGCTGTGCTTGAACCGATCCACCCTGTTGGAAGTGTCCAGGTGTAGCTTGTTGCGCCATTCACCGGTTCGATACTATAGGTGTTGATAGTTCCATGACACACCGTTCCATTTCCCACAATATGCCCGGGCTGTGCCGGAGGACCTGCCACATAAACCGAACTGCATGTAGATGTATCCACACAAGTATTTTGTGTAACTATCACTGCAAAACTTCCCGAAACCAATGGGGTGTAGGTCTGAGCGGTTTGTCCGCCTATGATGCTGTAGCCAAGGCAATTTACCCACTGGTAAGTGGCTCCAGTGGCAGCAACCGTCATGGTGTTGCCCACCTGATTCACTACGGTATTCACCGTAGTAACCGTCACATTAAACGTACGTGGTGCCGACGAACCCCATTGATTGTTGGCAGTAACGGATATAACACCTGTTGAACCTGCTGTAGCCGTGATGCTGTTGGTGGTGCTGGTGCCCACCCATCCGTTGGGCAATGACCATGTGTAGGATGTTGCACCACTCACGAGAGCTATGCTATAGGTATTGGTGCTGCCAAAGCATACCGTAGCGTTACCGCTTATAGTGCCGGGCATGGCGGGTGCTGTGCCGCCCGGACCATTCACCTTCCGTATGGTATGATTCTCATCTGTAATATAAATATTGCCTAAAGCATCCACTGCCACACCTTCGGGACCATTCAAAGTAGCCGAAGTGGCGAGACCGTTGTCGCCGCTATAACCGTTCACACCTGTGCCGGCAACTGTCGTGATGATACCTGTTGCTACTGTAACCTTACGTATCACATTGTTGCCATCATCGCAGATATAAAAATTGCCGGCAGCATCAAAGGCAACGCCCAAGGATGGGTCGTTCAGCTTGGCGGAAGTTGCCAGCCCGTTGTCGCCTGTATAACCTGCCACGCCTGTTCCCGCAACGGTGGTAATGATGCCTGTTGCTTTGTTCACCTTGCGGATAACATTGTTATTATCATCTGAGATATAAAGATTGCCTGCTGCGTCCAAGGTAATTCCATCCGGACCATTCAGTTTGGCAGAGGTCGCTTGTCCGTTGTCGCCGCTGTAACCCGCTGTGCCATTACCTGCCACCGTGCTGATGATGCCTGTAGCGGCAGTAACCTTGCGGATGACGTTGTTGTCCCTATCAGCAATATACAGGTTGCCAGCCACGTCCACTGCTACATCCCAAGGATTGTTAATGTCGGCGTCGGTAGCCAAGCCGCCATCGCCCACCCAGGGCCAGCCCATGCTGAATATCGTCCCACTGCCCGCCACCGTAGTGATGATGCCTGTGGATACGGTAATCTTACGTATCACATTGTTTAGATTATCTGCCACATAGATATTGCCGGCGGTGTCTATAGCAATGCCAAATGGATATGCCATGTACGCCGAAGTTGCCAATCCGCCATCACCGCCATAGTACCAATTGGTACCATTATAGTTGTAATAAGTCCCTGCTATCTTCGTAATGACGCCGGTCACAGCATCTATTTTGCGAATCACATTATTGCCATTGTCAGCAA